>DYEN01000081.1 GCA_020725705.1 Anaerolinea sp. | reverse complement strand
TAGACGTTGTTGCCCATGTAGCCGATGACGACCACCGGAAACAGGCGCCGCAGCGAAATCGGCTTGAGTGTCCGCAGCAGGTAGTGCCAGCGCCATGTGCGGCCCCACACAGCGAGGAAGTAGATCGCGACTCCGGGCACAATCCAGCCGACACGCGCCGAGCGCACGTCATCCCAGACGTCGGACAGCTTGAGGCCGCGCAGCCCAATATACAGGAAAACAGCGCTGACAATCAGCCCCACCAGCAGCGTTAGCCAGCGCCGGGTCTGTCCTGTGCCTTGCTGCGTGCCCAATCGATACCTCGCCTCTACGATCCCACCCAGGCGCATTCTAGCAGAAAGCCGCCAGCCGCGCACGGCAGCCTGTGCCGCACCTTACACTACACGCGCACGCCCGCTTTTCCCTAACTCTTGCAAACAACGAGCGGGCGATCTCCCTCTCGCCCGCTCGTGCCAAAATCGAACTGGGATGCTCGAGCCAGCCTATCCGCTGGTCGGTGCGGATTCGGGCAGCATACCGGCCAGCACGCGCTCGAGAGCCATCGAGTGGCTGCAAACGCCACGCGTCTTGAAGAAACTGCAATCGCAATTCCACTGATTATCGTCGAACGTCACGACGTGCGCGTTGTTTTCGCCCTGAATGGTTACGCTGAACGAAGTGAACTTGATGCGGTCGCGTTCTTCGGCGTAGCGCTTCGCCTTCTCGATTTTGCCGATCATCCCATAATCCATGTCGAACCTCCTCTGGTCAACGGCTGACACAAAACAACGAGTCAAAACAGCAAAAAAGCACACTGGATCATCCCCAGCGTGCTTTTGCGGGTTCCCAATACAACTATGTGGCGCAAACGGCTCATAAGCGGGCAACCTCAGTTTATGCCAGTATAGGAGATGTGAACGGCAAAGTCAACCACCGTCGCAAACGTTTACAACAACCGTCGCGGGCGTGGCCAGGCATCCAAAACATCCAGCCAGGTCAGGCACAACCAGCCTGCCACCGCCACTGCCAGCGACCCATCCGCGGCCAGCGCGAGAGCGTGTGCGGGCGTGTCCGCAAGGGGCGCCGGCAAACGGCCGCTCGCCACGTGCAACCCCGCGACCAACTGCGCCACCTCGCCACCGCCCAGTTCGGTGAGACGATCGTCATACACCCTCAGCCAGGGGCGGTCGCGCCCGGCCCTCACCAACACACGTCCCGATGGATCGCAGGCTGCCGCGGCAGCCGCCGGCAAACCCGTTGCGGACGCCAACACGTCTCCGTTCAGGCTGATCACATGGACACTCAGCGGCTCGACCAGGAAGAAATGGCTCGCCCCGTCCGGAACGAGAAGCTGCACATGTCCCCCAAGCTCAAGCGCCAGCGGGAACGCGCCCACATAGATCGACTGCTGGTACACGTGCACATGCGCCGCTTGATCAAGCGCCACCAGCGTTCCCAGTTCGCGATCCAGCCCAACGGCCACAAGCGGTGCGTTCCCTTCTCGCTCGAGTTCGATCGCGGTGTCGTCCACCAGCACAAGCCGGTCATCCGTTCCATACCATGCCTGCAAGCGCCCGTCTGCCGAGACGTGCAGTGTGCCGTGCGGCAATGTCGCCACCGGCAAATAGACACCCGCTAGCACGTGCAGCCCCTCAAGCAGCGTCGTCCAGCCTGCGCCGCCGGGCTGCCCGGCGAAGGGGGGAACAGCAACAGGGCCAAGAAAGGCCCCGTTGGTGTTGAAAACCATCGCATCGCGCTCCGTGATCCAGGCGGCGATCACCGAGTCGCCGGCAGCCACCAGATCGACCGCGAAGAGCGGATGGGGCGCCAGTTCGACCGCCCAGCCGTCGAGCGCAGGATGGCTCATGGCAGATCGGTGACGCGCAGGGTTGCCCCGCTGCGCAGCCAGACTGTGAGACCGGCCTGGAATTCTTCTGTGTTCTCTTGTTTGAGCGTGCCGTCTCGCAGCAGGTCGTACTTGAATTCATCGTAAATGTAGGCCGGTTCTCCGCTGTCTTCCGCCAGGCTGACCGTCAGCGCCACCCCAGGTGGGACGCGCAGTTCGATATCTCCGTCCGCAACCTGCAGCCGCCCGCTGAGCGCCCCTTCCGCGGGCAGCGTGAGCACCAGCGATCCATCTGCCAGATTCACCTCAACCCGTTCTACGCGCAGCGTTTCGAGATCCAATATGCCGCCGCCCGCCGCAGAGGCAAAGCGGAGCAGGCTGATGGTCGCGTCCTGCGGCAGCTTCACGTTCAGCGCCGCGCGACCGTAGCTTTCCAGGCGGGGGATGGCATTTCCCGCCGACTCAGTAATGGAGAGTGCTCCGGTTCCGGCGCGTGTTTCCCAATCCATGCTCACGACGCTGTCGCGGCTACCGGTGTATTCCGCGGCGAGCACAGGCGCCACCGGATCGCCAGGACCAACCGACACAGCCGTGCGCTGCAGCACCGCGATCACCTCAACCCGATCGATATCGTCGGACAGCGGCTGGCTGAAGACCTGCGTTTGATCGGTGCGCAGCGTGTCGGCCTGCTTCTGATAGGCCAGCCAGATCACGGCGCCGACCAGCAGCAGAACCACGATAAAACTCACCCCGCTGAGCGAGACGCTACGCCCGGCCAGCACTACCCGGCGCCGCCCGAGCAACGCATCCAGGCCGATCAGGATCAACAGCGCCGGCCAGGCACGGACCAGCAGGTCGCCGACCGCGTCCGGAATGGCGTCGACTGCGATCAACAGCCAGGCCACACCCAGCGCCGCAATAAGCAGGGGCCACAACAGGTTGCGCCGAGCAATCGTCATGCCGTCCTCCGCACCTGCTTCACGAGAAACACCAACCCGAACACGATCACTACCAGCGGCGCGAACACATCATCGTTGCCGATCTGCAGCAGCCCCAGATTGCGCGCAAGAACAATCAGCCCCATGCCGATCACGGCCAGGCCGATCACAACAACCGTCTCCATGCTGAGCGAGCGGGCGTAGACATGATCGTGGCCGGTAGACAGCGAGGCCAGGCGCTGCG
>DYEN01000080.1 GCA_020725705.1 Anaerolinea sp. | reverse complement strand
GGTTTCGGTCGAGGAACTGGACGAGATCGCCACCGCGATGAACATCCCGGAGCTGTTGCCCGAATGGTTGGGAGCGAACCTGATGTTGCGCGGAATCCCGCAGTTGTCCTTCCTGCCACCCGGCACGCGGTTGTTCTTCCCGCAGGATGCTGTGCTGGTGGTCGAAGGTGAAAATCACCCCTGCACCACCGCCGGGCAATCGATCCAGGCGGCCTATCCGGCGATCCCAAAGCTGGCGACGGCCTTTCCTAAAGCCGGGCTACACCGGCGCGGGTTGGTGGGCTGGGTGGAGCGCCCCGGCGTGATCGCTGCCGGAGACAGCGTGCGTGTGCACGTGCCGCCGCAGCGCCTGTACTCTGTCCCCGCTGAACTTGCTGAATGACCCCGGTTGTGCTGCCGGGTGGAGCCGGGCGCGCGCTGCTTGACGCGCGGCGGTAAAAAGCCTTACGTTCTGGGTAGGTGGAGCAGACACAATTGAAGCGGAAATTAAGGAGATTCTTCATATGGACAACCTGTCACGCGAAGACTTCAACACGCTGCTGGAAACGCACGGGGAATGGTGCGTTTCGATCTATATGCCGACGGTGCGCGCCGGCCAGGAGACACAGCAAAACGGGATCCGCTTCAAAAATGTGCTGCGCGCCGCGGAAGATCGGCTGAAGAAGCTAGGCCTGCGCCAGCCGGATATCGACCGGCAGCTTGAGCCGGCTCAACAGCTTCTGAACGACGCCGATTTCTGGCGCCATCAGGGCGATGGTCTGGCGCTCTTTATCGCTCCGGACGCGTCGCTAACCCGTTTTCGCCTGCCGCTGACCTTCGACGAGCTGGTAGTGGTCAGCAAGCGGTTTCACATCAAGCCTCTGCTGCCGCTGTTGAGCGGCGATGGGCGCTTCTATATTCTGGCACTCAGCCAGGGGGACCTGCGGCTGCTGGAAGGCACGCGCGACAGCGTCAGCGAGGTGGATCTGGCGGACCTGCCGACGAGCCTGGTCGAGGCGCTGTCCGACGAGGTGATCGAGCGGCAGCTTCAGTGGCACGCCCTGGGGCACAGCGGGCCGGGCGGCGGGCACACCGAAGGGGGGATGTATCATGGCCACGGCCCCGGCCAGGAAGAGGAAAAGCTGCGCATCCTGCGCTACTTTCAGATGGTTGACCGCGGTCTGCGCGATCTGCTGAAGGAGCGCGACATCCCGCTGGTGCTGGCGGGTGTCGACTATCTGCTGCCGCTCTACGCCGAGGCCAACACCTACCCCTATCTGGTCGAAGAGGGGATTACCGGCAACCCCGAGACGCTGAGCGCCAAGGAACTGCACAAGCGGGCGTGGGCGGTAGTCGAGCCGATTTTCAAGCGGGCCGAGGCGGAAGCCCGCGCACGCTATGAGCAGGAAGCGGGCCGTGCCGACGGGCTGGCATCCGCCGATCTGATTGAGGTGTTGCGCGCCGCCCATCAGGGCCGCGTGGCAGTGCTGTTTGTCCCGGCCGACCTGCGCTACTGGGGCGTCTACCGCCCCGGCTCCGGCAACGTCCACGTGCACCCGGAGCGCCAGCCGGACGACCAGGACCTGCTCGATCTGGCAGCCGTGATGACCTACGCGCACGGCGGCCAGGTCTACGTGGTCGATCGCGACGACGTGCCGGGTGGTGGAGACCTTGCCGCGCTGTTCCGCTTCTAGCAGCCCCGCACCCGCAGCACGCGGGGACACGATCGGTTTCGGGTGGTGAGTGCGCGCCGGATACCGTTCCGGCGCGCCTCGTTCCTACAGGGGTAGGGCGTATGGGCGACGTGCTGGTTATGGGCCTGATCAACCTCGAGACGACGCTGCGCGTGGAGCGTTTCCCGATCGACTACACGCCGGTGCGCTATCTGTTTGGCGGCATCCAGACCAGGGTGGCAGGCGTGGGGTACAACGTGGCTAAAGCCCTGACGACCCTGGGCACCCGCACGCGCTTTCTGTCGCTCGTCGGGCGCGATCTGAGCGGGGCGCAGGCGTTGGCCCAGCTTCGAGCGGACGGCCTGTCCGCCGATTATGTGCTGGCGGAGCTGGATGAGACCGCCTGCTCGGTCATTCTCTATGACGGGCAGGGCCGGCGGCAGGTGAACGTGGACTTGAAGGACGTCCAGGAGCAGACCTATCCGGCTGCCGTATTCGAGCAGGCGGCAGAGGATGCGGACCTGGCCGTGCTGTGCAACGTCAATTTCTCGCGGCCATTCCTGGAGCTGATGCGGGCGCGCGACGTGCCGATCGCTACGGATGTGCACGCCATTTCATCGCTGGATGACGACTACAACCAGGATTTTATGCGCGCCGCGTCAATTCTGTTCCTGAGCGACGAGAATCTGCCCTGCTCGCCCGAGGAATGGGTGCGCGCCGTCTGGGATCGCTTTGGCACGCCGATCGTGGTGGTGGGGCTGGGGGCGCAGGGGGCGTTGCTCGGCGTGCGCGACGACGATCTGCTGACGCGCCTGCCGGCCGTCACGACGCGCCCGATTGTCAGCACCATCGGCGCGGGCGACGCGCTGTTCTCGTGCTTTGTTCACGTCTATCGCGAAACGGACGATCCCTACACCGCGTTGGAGCGCGCGATGGTCTTTGCGTCCTACAAACTCGGCGCGGCCTCGTCTTCGGACGGGTTTCTGAGCGCCGCCGAACTCGAGCGGCTGGCCGAGAGCCTGATGACCGGCTAAGCCGCTGCGCTTTGGTCTTGTTGGTTGGGCTGAACAAAGGAGAGCGAATTATGCGTAACCGGATAGTGGCAATTTTGATTGCGGCGGCGCTGGTGCTGGCGGCGCCGGGCAGCGCGGCGGTGACCAAAGCGCAGGATGGCGGCCTTAGCGCGGACCAGCTTGCTCTGCTGGAGCGCATCTTCGAGGCGCGTGCCTACCTGGAAGTGGTCGGCAGCTACGCTGAAGACCGGACCGGCACGGAAACGCAGCTTCTGACGCTGGCATGGGAAGACCAGGCCTTTGAATTCTACAACGCGACCGAATGGGAGCAGGCTCAGACCGTGATCAACACGGCAGGCGAGCTGAACGCCCAGGCGCAGGTCCGGGCCACGGTCAACGAAGAGGACTGGCCGCCCTATGTCGTGAGTGGTGAGGTGCGTCTGGTGGATGGCGTGCTGTACGTCAACGCGAGCTATGAGGAGCCGGACGACTCTTTGCCGCCGCTGCCGGAGGGGTGGTTTGTGGTGCCGGACATTGAAGCCGCGCAGGAGGAATACCCCGCGCTGGTCGCTCTGCAGCTTGACAATGTCACCCGCAGCGAGCCTACGCCGCTGCTCGAAAACCAGCAGCTTATTCGCGACACGGCGACCGATGTGCAACAGGCGAGCACGGAGCTTGCTGATGGCACCCAGGCCGATCAGATCACCGTGACGTTCGGGCGCGACGCACTGCTGGCCGTCATGTCTGAGGGTGTCGAAGACGAGTTCCAACTGGCGTTGTTCGGCGCGATGTCCGACGCCAGCTATGCCGCGTTGATCGTCACGCTGGATGCTGAGAATCGCCCGCTGCACGTGCGTACCGAGATGGTACTCGTCGCCGAAGGTGTCGATGCTGCCGCGCTCAGCCCGGACGACTTTCCGGCGGGCATGACGCTCTCCTTCCGCTTCGAGGGCGTCGAAGAGCAGTCGTACCGGCAGTTTGACGAAGCCTTCGAGCCGGTCGCTGCGCCCGAAGGCGTGGCGACCGAACCGGCCAGCTAGGGCGCGAAGGCGGGCGCGTCGCGGGTGAGCAGCGCTGCCTGCAGCGTCGCCTGCGGCTGATAGGCGGCCAGCAGCGCCGTCAGGTCGTCCAGAGCAGCGCGGACGTCAGCGTGGGCGCGGTCATGGTGTCCCTCGACCGTGATCAGAGCGTCGCGCGTGGTATCACGTGCGGCGCTTTGATCGCTCTGCCGCCAGCACCAGCGCCGCGCGCTGACCAGCCCGGCCTCGTCCACGAAGATCACCTCGCCCGGCTCCGGATGCTCGACTTCGCTTTCGCCCAGCGGTGTAAAGCGCTCGGTGCCCTGAGCCAGCGCGACCGTGATCGCCCCGGTCGTCGTCGCCAGGTCGAAGACGGCGACCGGTAGCGCATAGCGGATGCTGACCAGGTTGCCCAGGTCGACCAGCGCGTTGAGCGAGGGGATGTCGCCGTGCTTGGTCAGCCGGCGCAGCAGGGCTTCGGCGGCGCTGCGATATTGAGTTGGCTTGACGCCGAACCCGCTGAAGACACGGCGCCAGGCGGACAGGCTGGGTAGTTCGGAGAGCGGGGTGTCGCCCAGGCCGCCGAGCACGGCGCGCTGCT
>DYEN01000079.1 GCA_020725705.1 Anaerolinea sp. | reverse complement strand
GGTAGCGCACGGCGCCGGTCAGCGCGTCGTGTGCGACGAACGGTTCCAGGGTGATATCGTGCGCCTGGGCAAGCTGGCGGATGTTGTCGATGATCTCTTCCAACCGCCCGGCAGCCATGCGCGCCATGGTGTCCAGCGTGGCCGAATGAGCCGCGCTGCTGGCCGGGTCGAGCAGCAGGGCGATCACGGATTTGATTTGCAGCAGCGGCGTGGTCAGCTCGTGCGAAACATTGCGGATGATATCCGCGCGTAGCACTTCGATCTCGCGGGCGCGGGCGGCGGGGGCGCCCGGCAGCAGGTAGTTGAACTGGCGCTTGAGGCGCAGCAGGAACCGGATCGCGTCGTGCAACTCGCGCAGATCAACCGGAGTCAACAACACGACATCCGGCTGGAACGCCAGGCTATCGTCCTGCCAGTGTGCATCCGTCTCGTCCAGGATCGCGATCGGCACGAACCCCAGCTCGACTCGGCTCTTGATCTCGCTGCACAGCGCGTAGCTGGCGTCCCGGTCGCTCTGTGCATCCAGGATCACCAGGTCGATGCGCTCGGCGTAGAGCGTGGAAAGGACGGCTTCCCGGTCGGCCAGCGTGACAACCGTGTGCCCGTCCGCTTGCAGGGCGCGGCGCAGGGTCATTTCGACGTTGCGGTTGCCTATGGCGAGCAGAATGCTCGCGTAGGGCGTGCCGGTCGTTCGGTTCAGCGATTGATGTGTGGTGTGATGACGGGAACCCACGAAACTTCAGCCCCACAGGTATCAGCCGATCTGCCTTCATTGTACCCCCGGCGTTGATAGCGCGACAGCGGCGCCGGTGCACGGCCGGTTTGAGTATGATAAGGATTGGGCTTCAAGGCACGGAATATGTACTTCATTCTTACCGGTATGTAACGACATTCTAACCGATTAAGCTCTGTACGCTATCCCGGCCGACTCAGGATAAACATCACTGGACCCATCGGGCGCTCCGGGGTACAATCCGTACGCAATAAGAAAGACAAATGTCATAGAAAAGCCGGTAGAAAGGATCGATTTGGCCGATTCGCGCCGGCACAGCGGGTTACCCCGCGCAAACCGCGCTATAATGGCGCCATTGTCCCGTGCGGGACGCCGGAAAGCCGGATGGGATAGAGAGGTGCTGCGTGAACAAACAAGAACTGCACGACGAGGTCATGAAGGCGCTGAGCACAGTCATGGAGCCTGAACTGCACCGCGACCTCGTGACGTTGAACATGGTGCGCGATCTGACGATTGACGACGACGGCGTGGCGCATCTGCGCGTCATGCTGACAACCCCGGCGTGCCCGCTCAAAGACGTGATGGCTCGCGACATCCAGGCGGCGCTGGCCCGCGTGAACGGCATTACCGGTGTAGACATCGCGTGGGATTCAAGCGTGCCGACGGACAGGCGCATCTTCGGCCAGATCCAGACGCCGATTCGCAGCGTAATCGCGGTCAGCAGTGGCAAGGGCGGTGTCGGCAAGACTACCGTCGCGGTCAATCTGGCGGTGGCGCTGGCGCAGACCGGCGCGCGCGTGGGCCTGATGGACGCCGACATCCTCGGCCCGAATGTCCCCAAGATGGTGGGCCTGGGATACGCCCAACCCCCCATTTCGCCCAACAGGAAGCTCGTGCCGTTCGAAGTCTTCGGGGTGAAGGTCATGAGCATGGGCTTTCTGGCGGACCCCAACACGCCGATGATCTGGCGCGGCCCGATGCTGCATGGCGCCATCCGCCAGTTCTTTACCGACGTGGAGTGGGGCGAGCTGGACTATATGGTGGTTGACTTGCCGCCGGGGACCGGCGACGCCCAGCTCAGCCTGGCGCAGTCCGTCCCGCTGACCGGCGCGATCATCGTGACGCAGCCGCAGAGCGTGGCGATCGACGACGCGCGGCGAGGGCTGGCGATGTTCGAAAAACTGAACGTGCCGATCCTGGGCGTGATCGAGAACATGTCTGGCGAGTTGTTCGGCGAAGGGGGCGGCGAGACGCTGGCGACCGAGCGCGGCGTGCCGTTCCTGGGCCGCGTGCCGCTGGCAGCGGAAGTGCGCATCGGCGGGGATACAGGCCATCCGATCGTCGCCGACGATCCGGACTCGCCGGCAGGTCAGGCGTTCCGCAAGCTGGCCGAGGCCGTCGCAGCGCGGGTGAGCGTCACGCTGCTGGGCCAGCAGCAGAACGTCGTCCCGCTGAACATCATCAAGTAGCGGCAACCCCGACGCAGCCAGCGCTTCACGGCTCCGGCATGCTCGACGTGTCCGGGGCCGTGTTTGTTGCGCACTCAGCGCGCCGCCCGTCACCTCGCCGCCTCCGCCTCGCACCGGTGCGCGCCGGGCGAAACCCGCTATAATCGTCTGGGTCCGGCTGGGCCGGGTGGTTGTTCGACGCGGAAAGAGGGAAGTTGATGGGGGAAGAACGCCTCGCCGCACTGATCCGGGCGCATCTGGCGCGCTATCCGGCGTTGGAAGTGGCGGATGTGTATAAGTTGCTGTACCAGGCGACCTTTGGACCGGGGCATGCCGTCGTCAGCAAGAAAGCGGCGCGCGAGTGGCTGGAACAGGAAGCCGGCAAGGCGAACCTGTCGCTGTCCGAACCGCTGATCGTCAGCGTGCACCCGGACGGCGAGATCGTGCGCTTGCAGGTGCGGCCCTATCTGCTCCAGGGCGGGCAGCTTAAATGGCTGCTGGACGCCTTCGTGCGCTCGTCGAGCGCAGTGCACGGCGATCCGGCGCTGATGGCCGCACGCTGGCAGGTGTTCGTGGACCTGTGTCAGCGCGGCGGTCCCCTGGCGGGCGAGTTTTCCACCCGCGAGGTTCGCCTGTTCGGCATGGTGCGCGCGGCGGAACACTGGCCGGCGGTTCACCATTCGCCGACATACTGCGCGGCCTATCGCCCGTTCTATCGTGTGCTGCTGGCCGAAGAAGCAGCCGCGCTGTGCGATAAGTTGGGCGTCCCGTTCGAGGTCGCATAGCCGGCGCTTGTGTCCAGCGGGATGTGCCGGTGCCCGTTGATCACACGCCGGATGGCGTACGGGCCTTTACCCTGTGATTCGTAGTAGGTGCGCATCAGCATTTCCATCATCAGGCCGAGCAGCACGGATTGAACGGCGCTGATCCCGCACAGCGCGATCAACACCGGCAGAGTCGTGCCGAGTAGCCAGCCGCCGCCGGTGATACCGCTGACCAGCATCGCCAGAACACCCGCACCGGCCAGCCCGCTGAGCAGAAAGCCCACCCCGCCGAAGATATACATCGGGCGCGTGTTGTATTTGGTGAGGAAGGTCACCGTCATCAGGTCCAACACAACCTTGATCGTCCGCCACAGCCCGTATTTCGACTTGCCGTGAATGCGCGGGCGGTGGTTCACTTCGCGCTCGATAATACGCGCGCCCGCCGCGTTCGCCAGCACCGGAATGAAGCGGTGCATCTCGCCGTAGAGCCGGACGTGATCGAGCACCTCGCGGCGATAGGTCTTCAGCGTGCAGCCGTAGTCATGCAGGCGCACGCCGGTGACGAATGAGATCAGCCCGTTGGCGATGCGCGAGGGCAGCTTGCGCGAAAGCGCCCGGTCCTTACGGTGGCGGCGCCAGCCGCTGACCAGGTCGTAGCCTTCGTTTTCCATCTGCGCCAACATGAGAGGAATGTCGCGCGGGTCGTTCTGCAAGTCGGCATCCATCAGGGCGATAATCGCGCCGTTGGCGTGGTCGATCCCGGCCTGGATGGCGGCAGTCTGGCCGAAGTTGCGGCGCAGCAGGACCACGCGCACCGTGTCGGGAGCCGCTTCGGCCAGTTCAAGCAGAATCTGGGCGCTGGCGTCGCGGCTGCCATCGTCCACGTAGATGATCTCGTAGCGCAAGCCCAAGCCGAACAAAACCTCGACCAGCTCGTCGTGCACGGGCCGGATGTTGTCTTCTTCGTTATAAACCGGCAGCACGACCGACAGATCGAACGGATAATGGTGATTGGCGATGTGATCCACCTGGGATCTCCTGTCTCAAACCGGCGGCAGATCGCTTGCGGCGCCGGGCAGGCCCGGGGCGAATGCCTACCGACAGTCTATACGCCGGGTGCGAATCCGGGGTTGCGCTCAGGCAGCGCCGGGTTCCAGCGGCTCCGTGTGGATGGTCACGCGCTGGATCTGCGGCATTTCATTGCGGATCGTCGTCTCGACCTGTTCGGCGATGTTGTGCGCCTCGTCAACGCTGATGCTGCCCGGCAGTCGGCAGCGCACCGTCAGCGCGTAGCCACCCAGCGCCAGACGCAGCACGGCCTGATCCCACTCCGCGTTAGGAAACAGCTCCCGCGCGCGGGCCAGGGCTTCGTCACGCAGGTGAAGCGCCGCTTCCGTCAGCAGTAGCTCCGATCCGTGCTCATTGCTCGGCTCGATGTGCGTCAGCACCGCCTTGACGGACGGCAGCCGCTCTTTTAGCCCGCGCTCCAGCTCGCTCGCCTGGCGGTGTGCCTCGCTGAGCGAGAGTCCGGGCTTGACCTCGACATGCATCTCCAGCGCCACGCCGTTGGACTGCGGCACGGTGACGATTTCGTGCACGCCCAGGCCCAGTCCATCCGCGACGGCGCGCGCTTCGAGCGTGTAATCAACCGGCGCGTTACGCTGCGGCGCGAAGTGTACCTGCACCTCTTCGACTTCAGGATGCTCGGCGCGGATGCGCTCTTTAATCGTCTTGGCGATCGCGTAGGCATGGTCGGTCGTCACCGACGGATTGATGCGCGCGTCGATATCGACGTGCACGGCATCCGCCGGTCCCCGGCTGCGCACGCGAACCGTTTCTTCAATGCCCGGCACTTCTTCCAGCAGGCGAGCCACGTCGTCCGGATCGAGTGTTTGGCGGTCTGCCAGCACGTTGCTTGTCCGCCCAATGATTCCGATGCCCGTCCGGACGATGACGATGACGATCACCACCGCGACGACGACATCGGCCCAGGGATAGCCCAGCGCGGTTGCGCCCAGGCTGGCGATCACCGAGAGCGAGACAAACAGATCGCTGGCCGTGTGCGAGGCATCCGCCAGCAGGATATCCGAGCGGAGCGCATGGCCGCGCCGCCGCTCGTAGAGGGTGACGCCCAGGTTGACCACAATCGTTCCAATCATGATCGCGAAGCTAATCGGCGTCACATCCGGGCGGCCGCCGTACAGCAGCCGGTCAAGCAGCGTTTGCAGAATCTCCCACGCGGCGACCAGCAACAACCCGCCGATGGCGAGCGTCGCCAGTGTCTCGAAGCGGCGGTGGCCGTAGGGGTGCTCTTCGTCCGGCGGCTGGGCGGCGAGCTTGATGCCCACCAACCCGACCACGTTCGACGAGGCGTCCATCGACGAGTGGAAGCCGTCCGCGATCATGGCGACCGCGCCGGTCAGGATGCCGACGGCCAGCTTGGCCGCCGCGACCAGCGCGTTGAGGATCAGCACGATCCACAAAACGCGCCGGACTTCGTGCGCGGAGTCATTGAAGGTGGGTGCTGCCTGGGCCGTCGCCATAGCGCCAATTCTACCACAACGCGCTGGCGCTGATTAGGCCGGATTGCGGCGGTGATAGTTCTGGCATAGGCGGGCCGTGTGCAGTATACTTGGCAACCATAGAACATGCGTGCGGAAAGGCGGACCCATGACCGGCGAGCGACACGGACGGCTGCGCAGTTTAGTAGCACGGATTGGCGACGATCTGCCCGGCGCCGAGTTCGAGTTTCGCCCGATGTAAGGCGCGTACGGGGTGTATTCGCGCGGGCGGTTCTTCGCCGTGATCGGCAGCGAAGGGCTGGCGCTCAAGCTGGCCCCGGCGGATCGCGCGGCGCTGCTGGCGCTGCCCGGCGCGCATCCGTGGTCGATCAGCGGACAGTATGTGGTGGTGCCCGATGCGCTAACCGATCCGGCGGCGTTGCGCCCCTGGGTCGAGCGCAGCGCCGCCTATGCGCAGACGCTGCCCCTGCCAGCGCGCCGCAAGCGCCGCCGCTAACCCTGCTCGCCGCGCGCTGCCTGTGCCGCCAGCCGGTCGAGGCCCTCGGCCAGTTCGGCGGGTGTTTCGCGGGCCGGTGCCCAATGCACCTTGCGGCGACTGGCTTCCGTTTCCAGTGCGCGCCAGAGGTCTGCGTGCTGCACCGGGTCGCCGGTCTTGGTTGTCCAGCCTCGCGCCTTCCAGCCGGCGATCCAGCGCGTGATGCCCTGGTAGAGGTAATCGGACGGGCAGTACACGTGGGCGGCGGCCCCTTCGGGACATTCGCGCAGGGCGCCGAGGGCCG
>DYEN01000078.1 GCA_020725705.1 Anaerolinea sp. | reverse complement strand
CCCCCTGCCCCGGCCGCGTCGATGGCTGCGATCGCCGACCGCTCGACATCCTGCGGCGTGCCGCGTAGCATGACGTCCGTTGTGTGCAGGTTGCCCATCAGCGCGATCCGGTGCCCGTGCGCCCGCTTGACCTCGGCCAGATCGCAGTCGCCCATCGGCGGGATCTCCAGCGGATTGATGCAGTTCAGGTCGGTTTCTTCGGCGCACCAGCGGACCAGCTCGCGCTCCTTGCCGCAAGAGTGGAGCATGGTCGGCACGCCGGCCTCGCGCGCCATGCGCGTTAGCTTCTGGATGGTGGGGAACGACAGCTCGCGCGCAATTTTGGGCGATTGCAGAGTCAGCGTGCCGGACGCGCTGAGCAGGACAAAATCGGGGCGCGCGTCGAGGATCATCTCCAGCTGCTTGAGCACTTGCCGCTCGTGAAGCTGGCGCAGCGCCTCGATCTGGTCGTGCTGGAAGTAATACCATGCGCTGAGGTCCATCAGCCCGCCCCGGAACAGGTTGAGCCAGGCGTGAAAGCCCGGATAGCCGAGGCTGACACCGAAGGCGCCCAGCTCGCCCAGTTCGGCCCGCTGGCGTTCCAGCAGCGACGGGTTGTAGCCGACCGGCGGCGCGAACCACTTTTCCAGCAGCGGCCAGCGTGCTTCGAGGTCCTCGAACGGGGGAAGCGTCGGCGTCGGCGAATCTGCGAGATAGTAGGTGACCTCCTCGTGATAGCGCTCGTCATCGATCCGGCCCCGGCGGCGGACAACCCATGTGGTCATGGTCTTGCGGATATCTTCAACTGCGCCGGCACGGTCGCCCGGCCACTGGTATTGCATCGAGCCGTCGGTGAACCAGCCGTCGATGCCAAAGTACTTGACCGCCTCAATATAGGCCCGCCACAGCGGCGGGTCCGCGAAGTAGTACACTTCCCAGAACGGCTTGCCCGTCAGCCGGCAGGGGATCATATTCGAGATATCCGGCGCGACGGGCACGCGGTCGGGCTGCCGGTTGGTCATCGCGGCGATCATCCGCTCGCGCGGGGTCATCATCTCCGGCATCGCGGAAACACCTTCTGGCTCAGTCGAGCAGCGCCGGCTTGCCTCGCCGCACGGCATCGAGTGCGTAGAGGTACATGGCGGCAGACCACGACTGCCCGTCGTAGCCCATCGGGCGCCCGGACCGCCCGTGAAACCACTCGTTGAAGCCCCACTCGCCGCTCTTCCCGATGCGGTTCATATCCGTCAGTTTGTCGAGCTGGTGCGCGGCTTCGTCGTGACGCCCTGCCGCGACCAGCGCCGCGACGTAGAACCCCCCGATGTACGGCCACGCGCCGCCGTTGTGATAGTGGTCGGGCAGGTTGAGGTTGCGCACGCGGTAGTAATGGCGCCAATCCTTGTCGCCCGGCTGGATCGGCGGGTAGAGGCAGCGCACCGGGAACGGCTCGTTCAAGCCGCAGCCGTGAATGTAATCGAGGATCCGGCCGGCCTGCGCCTGGTCCGCCACGCCGAACAGGATCGCCAGCAGGTTTCCGATCGTGTCCAGCCGGTCGGCATAGTCGCGAAAGGCGACATAGGGCAGGTAGAACGGGCGCACCACCAGCTCGGTTTCGATGCGCTTGAGGGTGTACAGCCATTCTTGCCGCTCGCGGTCAATGGCCGCCCAGTCCTTCGGCTGCTCCGGACCGATCCACAGCAGCGTGTTGATCTTGCGGCGCACGTCGGCGGCCTGTTCGGTATAGAAGTCGTCCGGCTCGCCCAGCGCGGCGGCAAGCTGCCCCATGCTCTGCCAGACCGCCGCCCAGAGGACGTTGGCATAGAGCGTGTTGTAGCGGTTGGCGAACAGATCCGCCCAGTCCATCGATTCGTGCGCTTCGAGCAAGCCACACTCGTTAACATCTTGATAGCGCAGCCAGAGCAACGCCGCCTGCAGGCTCGGCCACGCCTCGCGCAGAAAGCCCGTGTCGCCGGTGGCCCGCCAGTCGAACGCGTGCCCCAGGATGTACCACAGATTGCTGTCGATCACCCCGGCGTGCTGCGTGTCCTTGACGACGACCTCGCCCTCGTCGCCGGTGCCCATCCGGCCCCCGTAGGCCACCAGGGCCGGGTCGTCCACGTTGGCCAGCCCGACGTTGTGCGGGATCTTGCCGAGCGGCGACTGGAAGCGGCGCAGGGTTGTCAGCGAGCGGCGGTGGATCGCCCGCCCTTCCGGATTGGCGCAGAGCAGCAGGCCAAGCCCGCAGATCATGCTGTCGCGCGCCCAGACCTGCCGGTATGCTTGCGAGGCGCCAAGCAAGCCCAACTCGCCACCGTTCGCCAGCAGGATTTGCTCGGCATGGGCAGCGCCTTGATCGTGAAGCGCGGTGGTCATCGCGCAAACTCCTTTGCGTATCCGTGGCTATGAAGAAAATGCACGATCTTTTCCGTGACGGTCTGCTCAACGGCATCCAGCGCCGGGCCAAGCTGCTCCGGCGGCAGGGCCTTGCACTCGGGGTTGAGCATCCGCTGCTCGCGACCCAGCGCCGCCAGCAGGGCGTTTTCCAGGTCGGTCGCGATGTTGATCTTGGTCACACCGCCGCCCGGCAGGTGGATCGCCCGCTGGATGGCGTCCGGCGGGACACCCGACCCGCCATGCAGCACCAGCGGCACCGGCGTCTCGGCGCGGATGGCGCGCAGCCGATCGAAGTCGATGCGCGGCTGTTTGACCTTGTAGACGCCGTGCACCGTCCCGATCGACACCGCCAGCGCGTCCACGCCCGTCTCATCCACGAAGCGCCGCGCTTCACGCGGGTCCGTGAACAGCTCGGTGTCGTCGTCTGTTTCGATGTTCTCGTCGCTGGCTTTGCCGATGCGCCCCAGCTCCGCCTCGACCGACACCCCGTGCGCGTGAGCGTACTCGACCACCTGCCGGGTGATGGCGATGTTCTCATCCAGCGGCCGGTCCGACGCGTCGATCATGACCGAGGTGAAACCGGCGGCGATGGCCTGCTGGATCACCCCGAAATCGCGCGTGTGATCCAGGTGCAGCGTGACGGGCACGGTGATCGCCTGCCGCTCCAGCTCATCGAAGAACGCGGCGGCGAACTCATCCGCGCTGACCTGATACCACCCAAACTCGTTTTGCGAGATCTGGACGATCAGGGGAGAGTCCGTGCGCTGCCCGGCGCGCAGCACCGGCGCGATGACGGGTGTGTAGCGCGGGGCAAACGACCCCACCGCGCAGCCGACCCGCCGGGCGGCTGCGAGCATCTCGCGCAGCGTGAGTAGATTAGCAGCTTTCGTAGGCATCGCGCGTGCTTTTCTCCAGCAGGCTGTAAAACGCGTTGAGCGGCGTTTGCAGCGCCAGGTAGCCCTGTTCAAAGATTCGCAGATGGCGGCGGTGACGCGCCGCGTCTGGATAAAACACCTCGCCGCCCTGAGGGGCCATCGCTTGCACGGCCTCATCGGCTCCGGCGAACAGCCCGGCGCCAATCCCGGCGATCATGGCCGCCCCCAGCAGCGTCACGTCCGAAAACGGCGCCACCTCAAAAATGCAGTTGGAGACATCCGCCTTGATCTGCATCCAGTGTTTGTTGCGGGTCCCGCCACCTGCCGCCAGCACGCGCTCAATCGGGGACGCGGTAAGCTGCTCGGCGGTGCGGCGGATGCGCTCCATCTCGTAGGCGGTGCCCTGCAACACGGCCTTGAGCAGGTCGATCTGGCGGTGATGGGCGTCCAGGCCGATGAACGACGCGCGCGCCGCCGTGAGCCGGCGGTTTAGGGATGATGACGTGCTGCCGAGCAGATACGGGTAGTACAGGATGTCGGTTGGCTCGTAATCCGCCTCGGCCAGCAGTTGATCAAGTTGCTGGTAGCTCATTTGCGGCGTGCCAAAGATCGCCCGCAGCCACTCAATCGACCCGCCCGACACCGACAGCCCGCCGAGCCAGTAGTAGCGATCCGGCACGACGTGACAGCCAAATGACAGCCCGGACTCATAATCGCGCTGCGTCAGACCGCGCGGCTCCAGCGTGCCTAGCAGCACTTCGGCGGTTCCCATCGAGTTGAAGACTTTGCGCGGCGTGACGGCCCCCACCCCCAGCGCGCCGCAGATATGATCGTGGCCGGCAACGGCCACGGGCAGCCCGACGGGCAGGCCGCTGCGCGCGTGCCCTCGCTCGTGGACGCGCCCGGCTGGCTCGCCGCTCGGCCCGACCGGCGGGAAGATGTCCGGCGACAGGCCGTGATAGCGAATCCACTCGTCGTCCCAGCATTTCCAGTCGATGCGGAACGCCAACGTTCGCCCTGCCAGCGAGTAGTCCGTTCGGAACTCGCCGGTGAGGCGGAACACCACATAATCCGCCGCCGACAGCCACACCGCCCCTTGCAGGGCCGCCGGATCGCGCTCCAGCAGCCACAACAGCTTGGCGAGGCTGACCTTGGGGCCGGGGTGCAGGCCGGTCTTACAGAAGCGCGCGACGGGGTCATCCTGGCGCGCCAGCAGCTCGGCTTGAGGCTCGGCCTGGGTATCGAACCAGGGGAAGAAGTGCGAGCGCGCCGCGCCCGACGCCCGGTCGACCAACACGCCGGTCTCGGCCATGCTGGCGATCCCGGCTGCCGCAATCTCGGCAGGTGGCACGCCGTCGACCGCCTCGCGCAGCGTCTCGCAGACGGTCTGGAACAGCTCTTCAGGGTCGTAGTAGGCCACGCCGTCGCGGCTGGCACGGGTCGGGGTGGGACGGCTCACCACGCGCAGCGCCGCGCCGCTGCTGTCGAACAGCCCGGCCTTGCACGAGGTCGTCCCCACATCCACACTGACCAGTTTCATCCCACAAGCGCTGCTTTCACACGCTGCATCGCCAGACGCGGACTAGACAGAAACCGATTCTGAAGCGATTCCGGAAGCTGCGCCACCACGCGCGCCATCGACGCCTGCGCCAGCACCACCAGATCCGTCTCGGCGGCCAGGCCGAGCAGCGCCTCGGCCAGCAGCGCGTCGTGGGCGGCAGCGTTGCCGGCCATCAACTGCTCGTAGGCCGCGCTGACCAGTCGGGTTCTGACCGTCACCGTCCGGTTGGCGTCTGCCGCCTTGCGCTCGATCAATCGCAGCGTCGGGTGGAGCGTGGTCGCCAGCGTGGCCGCCACGCCGATCACGTCCCCCCGCGCGACTGCGTTCTCGGCCATCGCCTCGTCGATGCGAATGACCGGGATCCGCACCCGCCGGCGCATCCGATCCACCAGCTCGCCCACCGACGAGCACGCGCTGAGAATGACATCCGCGCCGACCTCTTCGGCAAACGCGGCGTACTGCACCAGACGCCCCGCCACCGCCTCGACATCGCCGCCGTTGTCGCGAAGCTGCGACAGAATCGAATCGTCCACGAAATTCACCACATCCACGCCGGGAAGCATCTCGCCTGCCAGCGCCTTGAGCGGCTCGATAGTGGCCGGAGTGGTATGGATGATCGCCAGTCGCATCAGGTCTGCTCCCTCAGTTTCAGGCGGTATGCCGCCCAGGTCTCGCGGATCAGGCGGTAATCGTCCTCGGTCAGGGCTTCGCCGGTGCTGTCGATGTGCGTCGCGAAATACAGCGCCGGGACGCCCAGCTCCGGTTGGAGCGGCACGTAGGCACGCCAGGTCGCCAGGTCGGGCATCGGCCAGTTGTCCGTGTCGATCGGGGCGCCGGGGCACGCCAGCGCGGCCACCTGCGCCCGATGCCGCATCGCCCGGTTGACGTCCGCCCCCGTGTTGATGTCGTTCAGCCGGATCATGTCCACCACATCCGCCAAGTAGGGGTGCGGCGTGTGCGTCATGATCAGCGCGTCGGGCTTGACCCGCCTGGCCTCGCCGTGCAGGATGCCGAGATACGCCTTCATCAGTTCCAGCCCCCAGGCGTCGCCGTGCCGGCGCAGGCCCGGCCCGCTGGGAATACGCGCCGTGAAGTCGACTTTGAAGCCGTCTGCCCCATAATCGTCCAGCATCCGGCGCACCGACTCGCGCAGCAGCCGCTCGTAGAGCGGGTCGGTCGGGTCGGCGGCGACCGGCATCCCGGCGGCGTTCGTCACGCACGCGTCCACCGGCAACCCTTCCGGGTCCCACGCCTTGAGCCAGAGCAGCACCCGCCGCCCGGCCGTGTGCTGTCGCTCGATGAACCCGGCCAGGTCCGGCCATTTGTCCGGATCGACGCGGTTCTCGCCATAGGTGCGCTGCCACTTGTCGTCGAGGACGACCGTCCCGGGCTGAATGCCGCGCTGCACCAGCGTGCTCAACAGGTCCTCATAGAATTCCTGGCGCGCGTAATCCGGCGCACGGCCCTTGTCGCGCGAAGCAGCATAACACTGCGCGCCCCAGCCGCAAAATATCGGCTCGCGCCACCACGCCGGTTGCGCGCTCTCGATCCCCAATGGCGCGCAGCGGTGGCGGATCAGCGCGGCCCGGTGGCACGCCAGCGCCTCATAGGGCGTCGGGGCAAAGTCGAACCCGATCGCCGGCAGGGTGTAGGCGCCCTCGACCGGAGTGTGCCCCTCGTAGGCCAGCGTCAAATGAAAGGCCCCTGCGCTGCCGTGATAGTGGTACGCGGTGAAGCGGTTCTCGCCCGGCGGCGCCTCGACGCCCATCGCGAGCCATCCGCCCGGCACGCGCAGCGCATAACAGAACGGCGGAGGCGTAAAGAACCAGTCCGCGCGACCCGGCAGCGGCACGCCCATCAGATCGATGGTGCTGCACCCTGCCACGGGAAAGCCGGTCACTTCGGCGCTGTTCGGCTCCGGATTGAACCCTTCCAGAAAGTGCTGGCCGGAGCGGAAAAAGCCCGACCCCCAGCCCAGATGGCCGGAATAGTAGCCGCCGAAATAGTGCACGTCGGTGAGCGCGCCGCGCCCCTGCACCGTAACGGAATAGCGCCAGCGGTCGGGAAAGCACTCGAAAGTGTACCGTTTGGCGTCCCACACCGAGCTAGCGGCGTCCAGGGACAGCGTGATCGCCTCGCCGGTGGTATCCACCTGCCACGTGCCGATCCGGGTGGTGTCGTCCTGGCCGAGGGCGCTGTGCACACTCGACAGCGTAAATAGCTCGGCCAGCGGGCGCCCTGCCCCGTCTGCAAACGTGACAAAGGGACGGTCGGCGGCCCAGGTTAGGCAGTAGGCGTCGGCAGACACCCGCACCCCACCGTCATCGCGCGAGAGCTGGATCAAGGCACGCGCTCCTCGCCCCGGCTAGCGCCCTGCCAGGCCGGTGATGTTGATGCCCTGCACAAAGTAACGCTGGAAGATCAGAAAGATCACCAGCACGGGCAGCATGACGACCAGGCTGGCCGCCATAAGCTGATTCCAGGCCGGCGCGCCCCCTGCCGCAAACTCAAACTGGCGCAGGGCAAGCTGCAGCGTGTATTTGCTCTCGTCTTGCAGGTACAGCAGCGGACCCATAAAGTCCTGCCAGGCGCCCTGGAATTTGAAGATCGCCACGGTTGCCAGCACCGGGCGCGAGAGCGGCAGGGCAATGCTCCACCAGATGCGCAGTTCCGACGCCCCATCGATCTTCGCCGCTTCAGACAGTTCGATGGGGATGTTGCGCATGAACTGGCGCATCAGAAAGATCTCAAACCCGGTCGCCCCCAGCCACGACGGAACGGTCAGCGGCAGAAAGGTGTTGACCCAGACCGACGATCCCTGAAAACCATAGGCCGGCATGCGCGAGAAGATAATAAAGCGCGGGATCATGACGACAACATCCGGGATCATCATCGTCGCCAGCACCACGCCAAACAGAATATCGCGCCCCGGCCAGCGCAGCCGCCCAAACGAATAGCCCACCAGCGCCGTCGAGAGCACCGTCCCCACCGTGCTGACGCTCGTGATAATGAGCGAGTTGAGGGACCACCGCCCCCACTGCCCAAAGCTGAAGGCGTCGCGGTAGTTGCGCCATTCCAGCGTCTGCGGAATCCAGTTGGTGTTCGCCAGATCCGACGGAGACTTTAGCGAGGTCGAGATCATCCACAGCACCGGGATGACGAACAGCGCCGTGATCACAAACAGCGCCAGCCAGGCCACAGCGCGCCAGAACGAGAACCGCTGCCAGGCCGAGAGCTGCCATCTTCGGGTCAAAGCCTGTGTGGTTGCCATGCTTCCCCCTCGATCTCACGACGTCTCGTAATAGACCCAGCGCTTCGACATCGCCAGTTGGAAGAGCGTGATTGTCAGGATGATGGCGAAGAGGATCCAGGCCAGAGCCGACGCGTAGCCCATCTGGAGTCCGTGCGGGCCGACGCGTCCAAAGGCACGGTTGTACAGATACAGCACGTAGAACAGCATGGACTGGCGCGGGCCGCCGATGTTCGAGCGCGTGCCGGAAATGATGTAGGCCGTGGTAAAGATCTGGAATGTGCCGATGATGCTGGTCACGATCTGGAAGAAGATCGCTGGCGAGATCATCGGCAGCGTGATGTGCCACGTCTTACGCCAGGCATTCGCCCCGTCGATCTCCGCCGCTTCGTAAAGCGTTTCGGGAATCCCTTTCAGGCTCGCCAGGTAGATCAGCACATTGTTGCCGATGAACCACATCCCCATCACGATCAGGCCCGGTTTGGTCCACGCGGGATCGGTGAACCAGGCCGGGCCGTTGATCCCGATCACATCCAGCCCGCTGTTGAGCAGCCCATTAGGTGACAGAATCCACTGCCAGAGATAGATCGACGCCACACCGGCCAGCACCGACGGAAAGTAGATCAAGGTGCGGAATATCCTGTCGCCCGGCAGGTTCATGTTCAGCAGCATGGCGATGCCCAGCGCCACCGACATCACGATCGGTGTCTTGTACAGCACCATCCAGAACGTGTTTTCCAACGCCTTATAGAAACGCGGATCGTCGATGATCTGCTGGTAATTCTGCAAGCCGATCCACTGCGGGTCCTGAACGATGTTGTAGCGGGTGAAGCTAGCATAGAGCGAAAAGAGCATCGGCCAGGCGGTGAAGAGAACAAATCCGATGATCCACGGCGAGGCAAACAGCCAGCCCGTCAGCGCTTCGCGATAAGAAAGCTTCCAGACGAAGCGCGAGCGACGCGCGGACGCCACAGCCGGGCCAGGCAAGCCGGGTTGCGTGTCGGGTACTGTCACACTCATGCTCTGCTCCTCTAAACATAGGGAGAGCGAGGTCGGCTCGCTGCGGCGCACCTGCGCGCGGCGCCCCGTTCCTCAGCTCTCCCTGTCCGGACAGGTTACATACCCCCGCCGCTTAGAACTCAGCGTCCACCAGCGCCTGAGCGTCGGCCAGCATATCCTCGGCGCTCAGCGTGCCGTACCAGACATCTTCCTGCATCAGCCCGATCGTGTCGTTGTACCAGTTGCTGTACTCCGGCACGTACGGGATCAGCTTGCCGTGCTCCATCGAGCTGACAAAGAACTGCCAGATCGGCTCGGCCATCAGCACCGGGTCGTAGGCGGCTTCCATGTAGGTGGGAATGGCGTAGGTGTCGCGTGCCCAGGAAACGTTGGCCTCGTAGCCAGACGCGCACTTGATGAACTCCCAGGCTTCGTCGGGGTGGGCCGCGCCGGTCGGGATCGACAAAGCAAACCCGCCGCTCCAGGTCGCCGGCTGAACCTTGTAGGGAATGATCCCCGCGCTCCACTCCATGTTAACCTGCGAGCCATCCGCCAGCGTGGTCCGCGGGCGATAGAACGCCAGTTGCGAGTGGTAGCCGGCCACATCGACCTTCATCACCACTGCGTTGGACATAAACGCGTCATTCGGTGGAGCGCCGTACTGGGCCAGGAACTCCTGCACCTTCTCCCAGCCACCGTAGCGCTCGATCCACTGCTGCAGCCACTGCACCGTCTCGAGCACCACAGGATCATCGATCACCGGGCGTCCGTTCTGTACCCATTCGTGGCCGTTGGTCATGGCCCACAGGTCCAGGCCCACATTGCCGTACAGCGGGAAGAACGCCATCCGCTTGAGGCTGCCGTCCTCGTTCCACTGATCCAGCGCGTCGGCGTACTCCCACAGTTCGTCCCAGCTTTCGGGCGGGCGATCAAAGCCGGCCTCGTCGAGCAGGGTCTTGTTGTAGAACAGCACACGCACATCCGTCTCGAACGGGATGCCGTAGCTCTCACCCTCGTACAGGGTTTGCTCCCAGACAAACGGCCAGAAGACACTCGTGTCCAGGCCGTCCCGCTCGATGTAAGGCTGCAGGCTCTGCTCGATGCCATCTGCCGCGATGCGCGGCAGCTGCGGGCGGTCTTCGACGATCACATCCGGCATCCCGGTGCCCGCCGCCACCGCCGCGATGTTGGCGGTCCAGATCTCGCCCCAGGGCTTGAAGACCTCGTTGACCTTAATGCCATCCAGCTGAGACTCGCAAATGGCGACCACGCGACGGATCGCTGTGCGGCGCACCGGCGATCCCCAGAAATGCCAGAAGGTAATCTCCGTCTCGCCGTCCTGGGCCAGCGCCGTATCCGCCGTGCGCAGGGCCGGCACGCTGACGTCGACCACCGGCACAGCCACGGCCATCACCAGAACAACCGCAATCAACCAGTGCAGCTTTTTCATCAGAGTTCCTTTCGTGACTCGCTAAACGGTGAGATTCACGTTTTTTGACACTTGAGAACCGGGCCGGACAATGACTTCCCGCGCACCTCCTTTCTCTCAACAGGTCAGCAGGGAGTCAATAGCGCACTCACATCCAACGCTGGGGTTGTTCCAGCACCTGGCGATGCACGGCGGCGACGCTGCCAAACAGGCACGTGTCGGCGCCATGCGCGGCGAACGTGATCTCGCAGTCTTGGCGCACCCAGCGCAACGCCTCGGTTGCCACCACATCCTCGATCATCGGCAGCAGCCACCGGTGCCCCAGGCTGAGCACGCCGCCGATCACGACCAGATCCGGGTTCAGCATATTGATCAGATTCGCCAGCCCGACGCCGAGCCAGTGACCGATCTCAGCCAAGGCAGACTGGGCCAGGCGATCCCCTTGATCCGCTGCGTCCACGATCATGGCGACCGTGATCTGCGCCGGGTCGGGTGCCATCTCGCGCAGCAGCGACACCTCGCCACCCGCAAGGCGCTCACGCACGCGCTGGAGCAGCGCCATCTGGCTGGCGTGCGTCTCCCAACAGCCAACGCGCCCGCAGT
>DYEN01000077.1 GCA_020725705.1 Anaerolinea sp. | reverse complement strand
CGGTCGCCATGCGCGTGCCGTTGGCGGCGAAGGCGATGATGTTGACGGTGGCCTGGTGCTGGCGCATCATGCCTGTCAGGCGGGTACGGGCGAAGCTCTCGACCTGCACCGGCGCGGCGGGGCGCTGCCAGGCAACCGGCTCCGGCGTGAGGGTGGCGTGCGGCGTGGCGGGCGCCGGATCATCCCCGCCGCAGGCGGCCAGCATCAGCCCCACGACAAGCGCGCCGACCAGCCGGTGCACGAGCGTTTTCCTCAGCATCTTCACCCCCTGCTCTCGCGGCGCCGGCGGCTATGTGCTGCGCGGCGGCAGCGTCACCTGCGGCCGGACCGGCACGCCGGGAAACAGCGCGTCGAACTCGTCTTCGGGGATGGCACGGCGGATGGTGGCGCTGCTGAGCGCGTTGGCCGCGCAGATCTCGCCGTAGATCGCGGCGCTGGGGCGCGGTGTTCGCTCCTGCGTGTCCGGATCGCAGGCGAACAGCCCGAAGCGAAAGCGCGGGTCGTAGCCCTCGGCCCACTCAAAGTTATCGACCAGCGTCCAGTACAGATAGCCGCGCACCGGGTAATTGTGCATGATAGCTTTCCACACGCTGCGCAGGCTGCGCACCAGATGCAGCCGCCGCAGCGCGTCGTCGGGATCGGGCACGCCGTTCTCGGTGACATACAGCGGCTTGCCCGTCGTCTGGCACAGCCATTTGATCTGCTCGAACAACCCTTCCGGCCAGATCTCTCCCACGTCGCCCGGCCCGCGTATCCCGTCGCGCGGGGCGGTCTGGCGCAGGAAAAGCTGGCGCGGCGAAAACGGGTGAAACGACACCTGGAAGCGGTAGTAGTAGTTGAGGCCGATCCAGTCGAGTGTGTCCCGCGCTTCGGGCACGCGGACCCTGCGCCGCGGCAGCCGCAGCTCGCCGGTGGTGATCGCCTCGACAAACGCGCGGTTGAAGACCGAGCGCACCAGTCGCAGCGCGCCGTAGTGCAGCGCGTGCGGAAACGGCGTTTTCAGGCTGAGCTGGTGCTTGGCGAAGCCGACCTCGGCGTCGGGGTCGATTGCCTTGATCGTGTGGTAGGCGGCGGCGTGCCCACGCAGCATATGCTCGGCGACGCGGAACATGGCGCCCAGGTTGCGGCGCCCCGGCGGAAAGCGCCCCAGCAGATAGCCCTGCGAGGCGTAGACCATCGGCTCGTTAATGGTGCACCACAGGCGCACGTCCGCGCCCAGCGCCTCGACCACCACCCGCACGAAGCGCGCGAAGCGGTCCACCGTCTGTGCGTTGGTCCAGCCGCCCTGCTCGGCCAGCCAGAGCGGATCGGTGAAATGGTGGAGCGTGACCATTGGCTCCATGCCGCGCGCCCGCAGCGCCGCGATCATATCCGCGTAGACGGCCAGCGCGCGGTCGTCGAAGCGCCCTTCTTCCGGCTCGATGCGGCTCCACTCAACCGAGAAGCGGTGCGCGTTATGATGGAGTTCGGCGGCCCGGTCGAAGTCTTCGAGGTAGCGCCCGCCCCACCAGTCGCAGGCCAGGCCGTGTGTCTGGTTCTGATAGACACGCCCGCCGGCCTGTTCCCAGGCATACCAGGTGTTGTTGGTGTTGCCGCCCTCGACCTGATGCGCCGCCGTCGCCGCGCCCCACAGGAACCCCGCCGGGAACTGCATCGTGAAGTCGACCGTCACCGTTCTGGCACTCCTCTTCGCGGCGCGTCCGGCAGCCGGTTAGCGCTCCGGATCGGCCGGGTATCCCAGGTAGACCGCGTCGGCGTAGATCTGGCGGGCGCCGGTATCGATGTAGCCCAGGCTCTCCGCCAGGCGGCGCGATGGCTCGTTGTCCTGCCCTACCAGAAAGAGCGGGACGCGCCCGCCGCGCACCACCGTTTCGGTGATGGCTGAGGCGACGCTGCGCCCCCACCCGCGCTGGCGGGCGGCCGGATCGGTCTGCACGTAGATTTCGGCGAAAGCCGGGCTTTGCCAGTTGACCCCCGCGATCGCCTGCTGCCCGCCGGATTCGATCCGGCAACGCGGCAGGCCGTCTTCGGCCTGGCTGCACTGCACCAGCACGTTGATCTCCGGCTGGAAGCGCGCGATGTCCAGCCGGTAGATGTGCAAAATCTGCTCGTTGGCGATTTGCAGGCTGCCCCCCACCAACGGGAACTGGTTGAGGCTGGCGAACAGGATGTACGGGCGGCCCGGCCGGAGCAGCTCGGCCAGCAGCCCGGCGGCAACCTCGGCGCTGCGGCAGCGCAGCGTCACCAGCGGGCGGAAGAGGTCGATGCCCGTCTGGAATTGCCCGGCGAACCCCAGCACGCGCCCGGCGGCGTCCGTCCGCGTGACCAGCGTCGAGCGAGCGACCGGGTAGAAGAGCGCGTAATAGGCGGTCGGCGCGTCCGACGGGCTGCTGTCATCGAGAAGCTGGCGGACCAGGCGGCGCTGGTCGTGAATGGTGGCGGACTGGCTCACAGGGCATCCGGCCGCACGGCTAGGGATACAGGCGGTTGAGCATCCGCGCGTAGGGGATCGTTTCCCGGATGTGCGGCAGGCCGCAGATCCAGGCGACGGTGCGCTCGACACCCAGGCCAAACCCGGCGTGCGGCACGCTGCCATAGCGGCGCAGCGACAGATACCACGCGTAGTTGTCGGGGTTGATCCCGATCTCGTCGATGCGCTGCTTGAGCAGGTCCGCGTCCCAGATGCGCTCGCTGCCGCCGGTGATCTCGCCGTAGCCTTCCGGCGCGAGCAGATCCACGCTGCGGCAGACCTCGGGCCGCCCCTCGACCGGTTGCATGTAGAACGCTTTGGCCGCAGTCGGGTAGTGGTAGACGAACACCGGCCGGTCGAACATCTCGGCCAGGGCGGTTTCGTGCGGCGAGCCGAAGTCGTCCCCCCACGTGATCGCCAGCTCGGCTTTGCGCTCGGGGTCGTCGGTTTCGCCGGCCAGGCGGTTGAGGCGCTCGACAGCCTCGTCGTAGCTGATGCGCGGGAACGGCGGCCGGACCGCTTCGAGACGGGCTGTGTCGCGCTCCAGAATTTCCAGCTCGGCGCGGTGCTTCGCCAGCACATCCTGCACGATCGCGCTGACGAATTCCTCTTCCATCGCCATCAAGTCTTCCAGCGAGAAGAACGCCATCTCCGGCTCGACCATCCAGAACTCCATCAGGTGGCGGCGCGTTTTCGATTTCTCGGCGCGGAAGGTCGGGCCAAAGCAGTAGACCTTGCCGAACGAGGCCATGTTGGCTTCGTTGTAAAGCTGGCCGGTCTGGGCCAGATACGCCGGCTCGCCGAAGTAATCGATCTCGAACAGGGTGGTCGTGTTCTCGCCGGCAGCCGGAGTCAGGATCGGGGTATCGACCAGCACGTAGCCATGCTCATCCAGCCAGTTGCGGATTGTGCGGATGATCGTGGCCCGGACGCGCAGGATCGCCCACTGGCGTAGCGACCGCACCCACAGATGGCGGTGATCCATCAAGAACTCGACGCCGTGTTCTTTGGGCTGGATCGGGTACTCGTCGGCAAGCTGGATGACGTCCAGATGCGTGATCCCGATCTCAAACCCGCCGGGCGTGCCGGGCGCGCGCTCGTCGGCGCGGACGGTGCCGGTCACGATCACCGACGATTCCTGCGTCAGGTTGGTGATGGTTTCGAAAACGCCGGGCTCGAGTTCTTTCTTGAAGGCGACGCACTGCGCGATCCCGGTCCCGTCGCGCACCAGAAGAAACTGCAGCCGGCCTTTGTCCGTGCGGTTGTACACCCAGCCCCGCACCATGACTTCCTGGCCGGCATGCTGCGCAATGTCAGCGATCTGAATGAGCGTTGCCACGTAGCTTCCCTTTTCGTGTATGCTATAATTTGAAATGAGTTAGAGCGTATTCTAGCCTGCGGCCCAGAGGCGGTCAAGGATACCCCTCGCCGGAGACGCGCCGGGGCCGCGGCACCCGGCTTGGGCGTCGATGGCGCCCGGGCGGGCCAGGTGAGCTGTCAATGCACTCAGGGGGTTTGGCGTAATGGAATGAGTCTTTGCAGCGTGGCTTGAAGGAGGTTGGACGTATGGCAGGACAGCGACCGAGTTTCCTGGAAGCCGAACTGAGGACCACCGATACCAAGCGGCACTGGTCCCCATCCTCGCAGCACTACGCCCCGGCGGATGTCTTGCTCGGTTTTCTTGCGGATGGCTGGGAACTCAGCCCGGTAATTGGCCTGGAAGAGCACTGGCATGCGGGCGTGCGCCGAGTCGATGTTTATCATTTTGAGCTGACCAAAGGCGATCGCACCATGGTGGTGCCGGTGCACAGCAACCCGATCATTCGCCGCCTGATTGAGGAGCGCGGGCTGAAGATCGTGATGCTCCCGCGCGAGACGGCGACTGTTGGTGCGGAAGCTGCGCGTGCCGACTGAGCGCCGCGCGGCTGCGCCGAAATTCTAAAATTGGACGATAGAATCCGACCGTCGAGAAACCTTGCTGAACTTTAAGGAAAACTGCTTATCGAGGGGGCGCAAATCCGGCCTGGGGCCGGATTTGTTGTGTGTGCGGCGTGCTCAGCCCGCCTGGACGCCGCGCGCCGCCCAGCGGCGCAGCCGCCCCGGCAGCAGCGGCGCGATGCGTGCCATCTCGTCGGGCCGGAACGGCCGCAGCGCGATCAGCACCCCGCCATAGACCAGCGGCGCGATTAGCAGCCCGGCCAGCGGCGCGACCGGCCACAGCAGCACCAGCACACTGCCCAGCACCAGCCCGGCCAGCGCCGGGCGCCACAGCGCGTAGCGCCAGCCCATCCCGCCCAGTTCCTGGCGGATGATCCAGTAGAAAGCCAGCATCAGCACCAGTTCCGAGAAGATGGTGATCACCGCCGCCGCACGATAGCTGTAGATCGGCAGGAAGACCAGGTTGCTCGTCAGGTTGAAGGCCACCCCCGCGACGAAGGCCAGCGTCAGCGTGCGCTGCCGGTCCAGTGCGACGATCACGTAATTGGTTACGCTGTTAATCCAGCCGATGGGGATGCTCCAGATCATGATCTGGAGTGCGACCCCACCCGCCGGCAGATATTCCGCCCCACCCAGCAAGTGGATCAGCGGCGCGGCGATAAAGGTCGTCACCACCGCCACGGGCAGCGCCACCATCACCAGCAGCTTGACGGCCAGCGTGTAGTTGCGGCGCAGGCCGGGCCGGTCGTCGTGCGCCTGCCGCGCCATGACCGGCAGCAGCGCCATCGTCAGGAAGGCCGGGATGATGTTCAGCGCATCCAGCCACTTGTAGGCGGTCGAGTATTGGCCGACGACCACGTTCCCGTTGATCGCTTCCATCAGCACGACGTCGATCTTGAAGAAGACCGTCGCCAGCAGGTGGTTGAGCATCAGCGGCCAGCTTTCGCCGAGCATGTGGCGCATCAGGCCCGGGTCGAGCGGCTGCACGAAGCGCCCCACCAGCGGGCGCGCCAGCCAGGCCAGCACGCTGAGCGTAACCAGATTGGTCGCCACCGCGCCGCCTGCCAGCCCCGGCACGCCCCAGCCCAGCAGCAGCGTCGCCAGCCCCAGCGTGACCTTGACGATGGTGCTGACGGTCGTGATCACCGCCGGGTATTCGGCTTTCTCGAAAGCGTAGAACAACGCGGTCAGGCCGGTGCTGATGCTGCCCGGCAGCAGCGCCAGATAGAGCAGCCCGATCGCCAGAATCGCCTGTGGCTCCAGCGCCGGACTGACTGTGTTCTGGCGAATCAGCACGAACCCGACCAGCAGCGGCACGCCGATCAGCGCCAGCGCCAGCCGCAGGGCAGTGCTGTTGAATAGGTAGCGCCCCGCCGACTCTTGATGCCGCGCTACCTCACGCGTGAGGAACGTGTTCAGGCCGAAGTTGGTCAGGATGTCGAACCAGCCGAAGACCACGATCGCGTAGTAGTAGATGCCGGCGTCCTTCGGCCCCAGGATGCGCAGCATGATGAAGGCGAAGGCGAAGTCGATCCCCCGGTTGAACAGGTTGAGCACAATCGGCGCCAGGCTGTTCTTGGCGATGCGCAGGGTGTTATCGGCCTCGTAGTCGGCGCGGTAGATCTGCCGCCAGCCCCACAACATCAGCAGAAAGAGGATCAACATCCCGCTCAGGAACGAGGCGAACGCCCCGATCTGGAAGGTGGGCGGGCTGAAGCGGAAGCGCACCGTCCAGTCGCCCGGCTCCAGGCGCACGCCGCGGAAATTGCCGTTGACCAGATGCACATCCAGCGCGCGCTCGGCGTCTTCGCCCGCGCCGCGTGGCCGGACAAACGCCCGCCAGCCGGGGTAATAGCTGTCTGCCAGCACCAGCCACGACTCGCGCTCGACCTGTGCGTTGACCGTCACTTCGATCGGCCCGTAGGCGGTGATGGCGGCAGGCTGCGGGTCGGCTTCCAGATCGGGTGTCGGCCAGTCGTACGCGGTTTCGCACGTCTCGGCGTTGGGGAAGCCCTCGATCACCACACGGCGCGGGTCCGCCTCGAACTCCGGGCTGGTGACGATGGCGGCGAACGAATCCGGCACGGCGCCGCACACATCCATCGTCAGATCGTAATACGGCAGGGTGTAGGCGCGGGGCAGCGCATCGCGGTTCTCGTAGACGCGCACCGCGCCGTCGACGTACACCTCGTCGTAGCCAAGCGCTTCGGCGTCTTCGATGATCCAGTCGCTGACGACATAGCGCACGTTGAGCAGGTCCAGCAGGGGCGAGGCCAGCGCCGCGGCGTTGTCCCAGGCGATGGGATCGACGCGGTTGTGCAGCAGCCCGCCCTGCGGCGCGATCAGGCTCATGAACTCGGTGTACTGGCGCGGGATCATGCTATCGTAGCCGCGCACGTCGTGCAGGCCGTAGCGCCATGTGGAGTTCGCGTGCAGTGGCCGCTCGCCCTGGTCGAAGGTGGTATAGCGGAACGGTCCTTCGCTTGCCATGCGGTCGCGCAGCCAGTGGATCGACGCGGGTGTGAATTCCAGCCAGGCTGGGTCGGCGGCGGGGTTGAAGCCCCAGCCGGCGATCAGCAGGTCGGTGCCGATCACCAGTGCGGCCAGCCCACCCCACAGCGGACCCCCGCCCAGGTGGCGCGGCAGCCGCGCGCCCGACCGGCTGAGCAGGATCACGGCGCCTGCCGCCAGCGTGAAGACGCCGAGCGCCAGCACATTCCAGAACTGGTAGCTGTAGAAAGTACGCGCATCGGGAAAGGCGCTCGCCGCGCCCGCCAGCCCGCTATACACGCGCTCGACCTGCGGCGCGAACGTATCATACGCCGCGCGGCTGACCAGCAGCCCGCCCAGGATCAGCGCGCCCACCGCGATCAGCCCGCCGCCGATCCACCCCGGCCAGTGCGCCCGCCGCGCCTGGGCCAGCGCGTCTACACCAAAGGCGGCCAGCGCCGCCGCGCAGAAAGTCAGCGGCCAGACCCAGCGGAAAGGTGTGTGAAGCTGGTTGATGCTCGGAAAGACGTAATACAGCGCGGCGTAGGTCGGCAAGCCGAAGGCGAACGTCAGCGAGAGGAGCGCCAGCAAACTGAGGATCGCCCGGTAAGGGGGGGCGTCCGGCTCGGCGCGCCGCCCGGTGAACAGCCCGATCGCCGCCAGCGCCATCGTCAGGATGCCGAGGTAGACGCCCCCCTCGACGTAGTTCTTGATGCCAAAGGCCGTGTCGGTCACGCGCGTGCCGTCGGGCCGCGTCCAGTCGAGCGGTTCGCGCTCGCCGGTGAACACGTCGCGCACGCTGTGATCGGCGGGGTTGCCGAACGCGTCCGGCATTAGGAACTTGAGCACGTGACGCTTGGGCAGGGCGTAGCTCCGCACCGTGGCGAAATCGACCGCGTCCTCGCGGAAATTGCGCGTTCCCAGCTCATACAGCGGGATGAACTGCGCCGCACCCAACCCCAGCCCCAGCGCGACCATCACCAGCAGGTACGCGCCGCGCCGCAGCACAAAGCGCCGGTCCCGCGCGCGCCACCAGTGCGCGATCAGGCGCGCGGCGGCGTAATAGGCCATCACCAGCAGCGTGTAGTACGTGATCTCGACGTGCCCGGCGAAGATGTTCATCATCAGCGCGATCGCGCCGATCGCGATCCACGGCACGGATGCCGGGCGCCCGGCGCGCAGCGGCCGCTGGCGGATCACGAACTCGATCATGAGCAGCAGCAGCGGCAGCCACGCCGCCCCGGCGATCATCATCGGGAAGACCGCGCTGACGACGAAGAACGCGCTCAGTTGATACGCTATACCCGCCACCAGCGCCGCGACCCGGCTGCGTCCGATCCCGCGCGCGAACAGGGCCATCAGCGCCCCGGCCAGCCAGAGCTGGCTGACGGTAAACCAGCCGTAGGCGGCAGTCAGCGGCAGCACGAGAAACAGCACGCTGAACGGATACAGCGCCGCGTGCTGCCCGGCGGCCAGGAACGGCGTCCCGGCGAGCTGCTCCGGCTGCCACAGCGGGATCACGCTCCGCTCCACGCTCTGGCGGATGAACGTCTTCCACTGGAAATTCTGCAGCACGAGATCGGAGAGCAGGGCGTTGTGGGGGATCTCCGGCACGCCGACCGCCTCGCGCGCGCTGAGCCACGGCTCGTACTGATAGAGGTTGTCGGCGGGGATCAGGGTTTTGCCGCCGAGCGTGACCGGGGCAAAGAGGATCAGCGGCAGGATCAGCATCCCTGCCAGCACAAGCAGATCAGGGGCAAGTTTGCGCATCATCACCCGCGCCGGGGCGCATCACGGCGAGGCTTGGGCGCTCGCGGGGGCAGCGAGCCGGTCGGCGGGTGTCAGGTGGCGGTGGCGCAGCCAGACCTGCCAGACACGCAACGCCGCCTCGACCTGCACGCGCAAGCTCATCTTCGACGTGCCCGCCGTCCGGTCCGCGAAGTAGATCGGGATCTCGCGCACGCTGTACCCAAGCTTTTCTGCGACATAGATCGTCTCGACCTGGAAGACATAGCCGTTGGCGCGGATGCGGTCCAGGTCCATGCGCTCCAACACGTCGCGCCGCCACAGCCGGAAGCCGCCCGTCGCGTCGCGGGTTTTCGTGCGCAGGATCAGGCGCACGTAGACGCTGTTAGCCCACCAGCTCAGCAGCTTGCGCCCCACGCCCCACGTTTCGTCCAGCCGCCCGCCCTTGACATAACGCGAGCCGATCACAATGTCGCAGCCGGTGGTTTTCAGCGTGTCGATCATCTGCGGGATGTAGCTTGGCGAGTGCGAGAAGTCGCAGTCCATTTGCAGGATCGCGTCCGCCCCGCGCGCCAGGCCCTCGCGGAACCCGTGAATATACGCCCGGCCAAGGCCCTCTTTGGCGGTGCGGTGCACCACGCCGACTCGCTCCGGTCGCTCGCCGGCCAGCCGGTCCGCGATCGCGCCGGTGCCGTCGGGCGAATTGTCATCGACGACCAGCACGGACAGTTCGTCGTCGAGGGACAGCGCCATCAGTGCCTCGATCATATTCTCCAGATTCTCGGCTTCGTTGTACGTCGGCAGCACAACGATGATTTTCATGCTTTGTCTCCGTGCGCGTCGCGGGATGGTAATCGCCCGCTCACTATAACTCGGACGCGCCGCGCGCTGCAAACCTATCCCGCGACCACAAAGAGCAGCGAGAGCAGCCAGAGGGTCGAATAGACCAGCGCCCGCCGCCCGCGATAGCGCAGCCCGGCGAACAGCAGGTGGGTCAACACGAGCGGCACCACGAAGCGGAAGATCCCCAGAAACTCGCGATAGGTCGAAAAAGGCACAAAAGCCATGAGCACCGCGTTGACGGCGTGCAGATAGGCGTAAAAGTGCGCGTCTGTGCGCCGCTGCCAGAACTCGCGCAGGGTGGCCCACAGCCCCCACAGACTGGGCAGCACCGCGACGCCGAACGCCAGCGAGCCGACCACCAGGAAGACCGCCAGGCTCCCTGTCTCGGTGAATATCCGCCACACCCCGTTGTACGGGATGACCTCGAACGGCGTTGCCCCACCCCCGCCCGATCCGACGCCGGGCGCGCCGAGCCAGGCGTACAGCGCCGCCTGCCATACGATGAACGGCACACCCACGACCAGGCCGATCCGGATCGCTTCGGCCCGGCGCCGGTGAATCACCGCGTATAGCACAAAGGCCGCTGTAAACGGCAGGGTGGTCTCTTTGGTCAGCGCGGCGGCCAGGAGCAACAGCGCCTGCAGCCAGATGCGCGGCTTCGCCTGCTGGCGCTCCCACACCGCGGCGATCACCAGCCCGTAGGCCAGCGGCTCGACGGTGCTCAGCCGCACACCGACGACCGTCCCGAAGAACAGCCCGTACACCAGCGCGTACCACCGGCTGACCCCAAGCGCGGCCAGCAGATCGCTTAACAGCCGCACGCTGACAAGCAGCGCGATCAGGTTGACCGTCACAAACACGACCGGGATCAGCGCGTCGATGCCGAACGAGAAGGCGTAACCGAGCGCGGGCAACAGAATACGCTGGTAACGGTATGCGGCGACGTCCATGCAGCCCGCCGAGCCGCCGGGGTTGCGCGCGATGTAGTACGCATACTGCCCGTCGTAGCCGTTTTCCGTGCCCACCGGGCAGCCTTTGGACAGATCGAAATCGCACGAGGAATAGCACGAGCCGATGGTGACGAACGTTTTGACGTCGAAAGCATTGAGCGCCAGAATGACGCCGAGATAGACGGCGCAGAAGATCAGGACGACCTGCCACGGGTGGCGGATCGGCGGCGCCGCGCGCAAAAGCGATCGGTGTGTGCGGGTGCTGATTCTCATACGCGGCTGCTGCTCCACTGCGGCCGGCCCGGCTCCGATTTGCATTATACTCGTTCACGGCACAAGATAAAGCCATGACGCGACTCCCATTTTTCCTTCTGCTGGCGGCGGTTGCTGCCGTGGCCGCGATCCCGCTGCTGCCCGTGCGCGCGCAGTCACGCGATGCCCTGCCGCCGCCGCACCTTGGCTATGGCATCCACGTCGGTCCGCATACGCAGGTGAGCCCCGCGCTGGTCGATCAGCTTCGGATGGACTGGGTGAAAATCTACGAGGAAGGGCAGGCGGCGCTGTTCCCCGGCAAGCGCGTTCTGCTGCGCATCGACCTGCCCTGGCCCGCCAACTGGAGCGCCTTCCGCGCCAGCGTGCGCCAGCGCGCTGCATCTGCGGCGGCAGCAGGGATCGACGCGATCGAAGTCCACAACGAGCCGAACCTGGCGATGGAATGGCCGCACGGTCCCAACGCGTGGGAATACACGCAGATGTTGCGCGTAGCCTACACCGAGATCAAAGCGGCCAACCCGGCGATCATCGTTGTCTCAGGCGGGCTGGCACCGACCCTCACCACCCAGGATCGCCGCGCGATCAGCGATCTGGAGTTCGCCGCGGAGATGCTGGACAACGGCGCGGCGCAGTGGTTTGACGCGTTCGGCTACCATCCCTACGGCTACAACCAGCCGCCCGAAACCCCGCCGACCCGCGACACGCTGGTCTTTCGCCGCGTGGAGCTGATCCGCGAGCTGTTCGAGGAACGCGGTATCTACGACAAGCAGATCTGGATGACGGAGTTCGGCTGGCTGCGCGACCCGTCTGAAGACGGCGTGCATTGTTCCGACAGCGATCCGAACTTCGCCGGGTTCGCCTGGCTGCGCGTCTCCGGCCAGACCCAGGCCGACTATACTGTGCGCGCCTTCGACTGGGCGGATCGTCACTGGCCGTGGGCCGGGCCGATGTTCCTGTGGAACCTTAACTGGTCGCTGTATCCGCACGAGGTCGATCCGCTGTGCAGCCACATGCGCTGGTTCAGCGTGTTGCGCAGCGACGGCTCGCCACTGCCCGTCTTCCAGCGCGTGGCGTCGATGCCGCGCCGCTTCAGCAACTACCAGCCGCGCCTGACCCTGCACGCCGAGCGGATGACCGCCGAAGCCAGCCTGGCGTGCCCCGGCTCGATCCCGGTCGGCGAGTTCGTCGTGGCGAACTCCGGCTATCCGGGTCGCTTCCGGGCCGGGGTCGAGGCGCCCGCTTCACCGATCGGCCCCCGCGTCGAGGTTTATCCGCCTGCCGTCACCAGCGGCGAGCGCGTCTCAGTTTTCGCCGATACCACCGGGCTTCTGCCCGGCCTCTACACAATCTACATCAATGTGACCGCCACCATTGCCGACGAGCTGGTGAGCGAGGTGATCCAGGGCTATGTCGTCGTGCGCGAGGGTGCGGCGACGTGCCAGCCAGGACGCTAGCGGCTGCTACCCACTTTGTCGACCGGACCGTGGGGGGAAAGCCGGCGCCACACAAGCATCGCCTCTACGAAAACATCCCACACCGCCGCTCTCCATCAAGGGCATCACACGCTCCAGGCCCGGCAGCCGGAAACGCGCGGCGCCCTCTTGCACGGGCGCTGGGTTCCTCCGCCCGGAAACTGTGCTATCATGATTTTGGCGGACGCTGAAGATGCTCGAGTGCATGCAAGTGCGAGAGTAAGCTTCGCTACGGTGCCGCTTCCGATTTCCCCTTTGCAGCGCACAACAAAGTCTTGGGATGCAGTGCGGACACCGTGTCTGTCTGCCGCCCGACCGCTTTTCGACCCGGCCCACTTCACTAAGCCAGACTCTTTTCGCAACAGCTCTTTGTCTTGTTCATGCTAAAGGCTCGTTCCGCGTGGTCCCTGAATGGTTCAGGAGGCTCCCTATGGCGTGGCGAATGTTATGCATCGTGCTGGTGCTCACTCTGGCGGGGCTGTCTTCGCCTGCGCGCGCGCAAGCGCCGAGCATCGACGCCGAAGAACTCGGGCAGCGTCTGGCGCTCCAGATAAGCTATCGTTTTACCTTGACCTCGGGCGAGACAACCCTGACCGGCAGGCACGTCAATCATCCGGATAGCTGGATACTGGAGCTGGGAACAGACACCGCAAAAATCACCTACACCAGAATCGGAGCGCGAGAGTGGTTCGAGTTGCCCGGCCTGTTCCTGGCGCCGTGCGCCGAAACCGCCGGAGATCAGATGGCCGCCGACGGATGTGCTCTGGGTCAGAGCGGAGTCCCGGTGATTCAAGGCGCAATCGGCTATCTGTTTTCGCCTCGGACGGCCGGGTTTGTTGAAGAAGCCGATTTTATCGGTATCCCGGCGTTCAAATATCAAGGGGTCGACGACTCGGGCGAAACCATCGTCTATCTGGTGGATCAGGAATTTGGGCTGCCGCTGGCAGCGGAAACCGGCGATCTTCGTCTGGAGTTCTGGGCCTACAACGATCCAGCCAACATCATCCCCGCCCCGTCCCACGGAATGCCCGAAATTCTGATCGCAGGCGACGCGCTGATGCAGCTTTACGCACAGGAATCGTTCACATTTACTTACGAAGCCGATATGCAAAGCGCGGACAGCGCCAGCATCCTTGTGGTTGAAGGGGGCTACCGGCCCAGGGAACAGGCCTGGTATGGGCACTGGAGTTGGCCCGGACGCGACAGCCCACCCTTTGAGCTTTTGAGCCGCGGCACAGACCAACGCCTCAAGTTCGAAGGGCATGAAAGCTGGATTCCCGCCGCGCTGGTGGGAGCCGAAGACCTCTTCACGCTTTCAGAAGAGTACACCCTGCCGCTCACGATTTGGGGCAGCATCCCGCCGGATGCAATCCTGACCCGAGACGGCGGGGCAGATCGCGCAGTCGGCGGTGTGATCTGCCACAACTATTCAGGCACGAAGAAAGGCAACACGGCCACCTTGTCGATGCTGCTCTGCATCACACCCGAGATGTTCCCGGTGGAAGTCGTGGTCGATGGCGCCGATCCGGCGCTGAAATTCACCATGCACGCGCGGCAGGCGTTTATGGCCGGACCCGTTGAGATACCGGCACCGTAATTCCCGCGGCGAAAACGACGGCGTTAGGCATGTCCGTGATGTTTTCCCGATGCCAGGCGGTTGCACCCGGCAATTTCAGGCTATGTGCTGCTTCGGGCTGTCTGTTGCTGCTTTTTGCTAGAAGCTCTGATAGTTCCACGGGTTGACCGGGGCGCCGCTGCCGCCGCGGATCTCAAAGTGCAGGTGCGGCCCGCTCGACCGGCCCGAGTTGCCGGTGACGGCGATGTTCTGCCCCGGCGTGACCACCTCGCCGCAGCCGACGAACGCGCCGTTGAGGTGGCCGTAGAGGCTTAGCGTGCCGCCGTGCGCGATCACGACCGTGTAGCCATAGCCCCACGTGCTCCACCCCTTAAAGATGACCGTCCCGCCGCCGGCGGCAAAGACCGGCGTCCCTTCCGGCACGGCCAGGTCGATCCCGCCGTGTGTCCACGAGAAATCCTGCGTGATGCGGTAGTTGCGGTAGATCGGCGGGTTGACGGGTGGTGATCCGCCGGTTACCGTCTGCACCCCGCACGATCCAGGGTCACCCACGGCGAAGAGCGCGGTCTCCGTCCCGGCCCGGACCCCCGCGCCGCGCGGCTGGCTGCTGTTGTCACTGCTCGTCATCACGATGCCCGGATCCCAGTAGATCGGCTCGGTTGAGCCGGTCCCGCCCGGCACGACGACGAACAGGCCTTCCGGCAGGATCACGTCTGGGGTGGCGCCGTACAGGTTGTTGAACTCCGAGTCGATGATGGTATACGGATCGACGCCGTACTGCTCGGCAATGCTGCGCAGTGTCTGCGGCTCGTCGACGCGGTGATAGACGCCGTCGACCGGCAGGATCGTCAGCTCCAGCCCGATGCGCATGGCGTTGACGTAAAAGCGATCGTTTGACCAGATGATGGTTGACTGCTGCAACCCGAAACGCTCGGCGATGGTTTGCAACGTGTCGTTGGGCTTGACGGTGTAGGTGGTGATCTCGCTGCGGCTGCGCGGGGGCAGAATCGTCAGCGGGTTTAGTTCGCGGCGGACGATCTCGTCGCCGCCGCCGACCGGCTGCGCCAGCGCCTGGGCCACGGTCTGGGGATCGGCAGTTGGCAAGATCCAGTCGACCGGCGCCCGGACGATGCGCGGCGGCAAGGTTGGCAGCGGGGTCGGGTATTCGACGACGGCGATTTCCAGCGGGCGGACGGTCGGCGGATCGGTCGGTGCCGGGGTGGGTAGCAAGGGCGTTTGATCCGCGTCCGGCCAGAGCGCCAGTGCCACCACAGCCAGCCCGGCCAGCAGCCCCCCGGCGATGAGTGCGCGGCTCAGCCAGCGGCCCCGGCGCCCGCCGCTCAGCGGTTCTGCGCGGCGATGTTCTTCATGCGCCATACCATTCTTCCTACCTACCCCCCGTCGCGTTCCGCAGTCACAGTAAAAGTCTCACGCCGAAAACCGGCAGCGGGCCACTTTACCGCGCCCCGGCCCATTTGGCAAAGCCGTCCTCATCGCTCAGGGCAGCGCCAGCCCCATCAGGATCCCATCAACCGGGTAACGCGCGGTGATGGTGTGATAAGGTGAGCGTGCCCGCGCCAGCACGACGAAACCAAACTGCGCGTACAGGTGCAGCGCGGCAGTGTTCTGATCCGAGGTGGTCAGGTGAACGCCCGCCACACCCGCCGCGCGGCACTGCCCCAGAAATGCCGCCAGCAACATCCGCCCCAGACCCCGGCCCCGGAATGGAGCGGCAACATTCAGGTGCAAATGGGCGGGATAGACGCGCAGGTCCGGCCGGGTGCGGCGGGTCATCTGCTCCAGAATGAAGCCAAACCCGGCGCGCAAGGTGCGCCGCCCGATCCGGTAGCGGCCCAGCAGGGCGCGGCCCGCGGTCTCGATCAGCGCGCGGCGGAAGATCGGCGCGGCGCGTGCCGTGTCCAGGCAGCCGGTCAGGTAACCGGCGACGGCGCCGTTTACCTCGGCGATCCAACAGGCGTCGGCGCACGAGGTCGTGTATGGGCGCATGAAGACATCGACGAACAGGCGGCGGTCGTCTAGGATGTGTTCGACTGGCGCGCCGTAGAAAGCCGTCTCGGCGCCGAGACGGTGAACGGCTTCGGCGTCGCCGGGGCGGTACGGGCGGACGCACGCGCCGGTCGGACCGGGCGCGGCAGTGGGCGGAAGGTCAACGGCTGCCATGCGGTCAGTGTACTGAGGGTGCGGCGCCGCGGCAACCCGGTTGACAGCCTTTTCCCCTACGCTATACTTTCAGCCGATCACAGACGAGAGGCACAGACCGCATGGCACGGCGCGCGGTGTTTCGGACTATCCTGGCCTGGTGGGCGCTCGTGGCGGTGCTGGCGGTGTGGATCGCCGCGGTGCCACAGGCCGCCGCGCAGACCGAAACCGGCGCGATCTGCGTCGCCACCTACGCCGACTTTAACGGCAACGGCATCCGCGAGGAAGCCGAGCCGCCGCTGGCAGGCGTCAACGTCAACCTGTCGACCGGCGGCGTGATCATCGCTTCGCACGTCATCGCCGAGGGCGAGGACCAGCACTGCTTCGAAAACCTGCTTTCCGGCGCATACACCATCACCTTCACCGACAGCCCCACCTACCGCGCCACAACCGCGAACGAAGGCACCTTTAATCTGGCGCCGGGCCAGCGCCTGACCATTACCGATTTCGGCGCGGTGCCGATCCCTCTGGTCGATCTGCCCGCCCCTGAAGTGGTGGTTGTCGAGGCGGCAGACGCCGCGGACGAGCCGCTCGACACTTCGATGCGGCTGCTCATTTCGGGCGCGGCGGCCCTGCTGGTGATGGGCTTCATGATCGGTGTGGGTGCCATCCTGCTCGGCGCGTTCGGTTTCAGCCCACGCCGGGCACGGCGGCCCGCGCACGGCACGCGTGGCCTTCCGCCACCCCCGGCCCAGATCGAGCCGCCCGGCGCGTGACCTCGCGGCGGCTGACAGCCGCCCTGCCTGACCCCTCGCGTTATCTGGTATAATGCGCGCCATGCAACGAGCAGGGTTCCATATCGGGCTGAACGCGCACCTGCTGACCGCGCAGGCGGGCTACCGCAGCGCGGGGATCAATGGTTATATTTTTAATCTGTTGCGCGCGCTGCCCGAGGCCGACCCGGCGCTGCGATATACCGTCTTCGCTGGGCCACAGGCGCCCCTGTTTCCGGCAGAGCGGATGACTGTGCGGCGCAGTGCCTGGCGCACGGAGCGCCCGCTGGCGCGCATCGCATGGGAGCAGATCGTCCAGCCGCTGGCGCTGGCGCGCACCGCACCGGACCTGGTGCACCAGCTTGCCTTTGTCGCCCCGGTGCTGAGCCGGCGTCCGTTTGTGGTGACGGTCTACGATCTCAGCTTCGTGCACGCACCGGAGCGGCTGCCGGCGGCGCGCCGGCTGTATTTGCGGCTGCTGACGCGCTGGTCGTGCGGGCGGGCGCGGCGCGTGATCGCCATCTCGCGCAGCACCGCCAGCGACGTGATCCGGACGCTCGGCGTCCCGGCGGAGCGGGTGGATGTCGCCGTGCCGGGCGTTGGGGATGCCTTTGTGCCGCTGCCGCGCGCCGAGGTCGAAGCGTTTCGCGCGCGGGCCGGGCTGCCGGAGCGGTTTATCTTGTTTTTGGGGACGCTCGAACCGCGCAAGAATCTGCCGATGCTGCTGGGGGCGTACGCGGCGTTGCCGGCTGCCGACCGCAGCGCGGTGCATCTGGTTCTGGCGGGCGGGCGAGGGTGGATGGTGGACGCTATCCTGCACGCCATCGAGCAGCACGACCTGGCAGCGACGGTCCATCTGCCGGGCTATGTGCCGGCGGATGAACTGCCGCTGTGGTACAACGCGGCTGAGGCGTTGGTCTATCCCTCGGTCTTCGAGGGGTTTGGGCTGCCGGTGATCGAGGCGATGGCCTGCGGCACGCCGGTGCTCGTCGCGGACACCTCGTCGCTGCCCGAAGCTGCCGGTGATACCGGCTACCGCCTGCCACCCGACGATCCGGCCGCCTGGACTGAGGCACTGGCGCATGTGATGCGCGACGCGGACTGGCGCCGCGCGGCGGGCGAGCGCGGGCGCGAGCGTGCCCGGCAGTTTACGTGGGCGCGGACGGCGGCGCAAACTGTCGCCAGCTACCGGCGCGCGCTGGGCGAGCCGGTGGAGAACGGCTGAGTATGAACCAGAAGAAGATCTACAACCTGCCCCGTGCCGTGGTCATGCTGGGTGACGCGCTTCATGTGGGGCTGGCGTTTCTGCTTTCCTACTATTTGCGCTACGAGGTCGAGTTTCTTCAGCCGGTCGACGAGGCCAACGACGCCCCCTTCACCCCCTACATCCCCTACATGCTGCTTTTTGCCGGGCTGATCCTGCTCTTCAACCAGAACTCGCGGCTCTATCAGGAGCGGCGCGGGCGCACCTGGTGGGACGAAGTCTTTTCGCTCGGCAACAGCGCGACCAACACCGCAGTCGTGGTGATGGCCGTCAGCTTCCTGCTGCGGCCCCTGGTCTTCTCGCGCTTGATGATCGTCCAGGCCGCCCTGCTGGTGATCGTTCTGGTGGGGGTGTGGCGGCTGGTGCTGCGCCTGGCTCAGGCGGAGATGCGCAAGCGCGGGATCGGGGTGGAGCGCGTGCTGGTGGTGGGCGCGGGATCGGTTGGGCGCTCGGTGCTGCAAACCATGGTCGCCCGGCCCGACCTCGGCTTCAGCGTGATCGGCTTTGTGGACGACGATCCGGAGCGCGGCCAGACGGACCTGGGGCGCGTTCCCGCGCTGGGCAGCGTAGACAACCTGCCGCACATCATCGAAACGCAGCCGGTCGATACCGTCATTATCACGCTTCCCTGGCACGTCCAGCGCAAGATTCTCGGCATCATCCGCGAGTGCGAGCGCAAGCGGATCCGTGTCCGCACCGTGCCGGACCTGTTTGAGCTGAGCCTCAGCCAGGTGCAGGTCGAGATGCTGGGTGGCATCCCGCTGCTGGGTCTTAACGGCGAGCCGCGTCTGCGGGCCAGCAGCCGGGTTATCAAGCGCGCGCTGGACCTGCTTCTGACGCTGCTGGTGGCACCCTTTGCGCTGCTGATCGGCGCGATCGTCGCCGTGGCGATCCGCCTCGACACGCCGGGGCCGATCCTCTTCGCGCAGGAACGGGTCGGCATTAACGGCAAGCGGTTCAAGGTCTACAAGTTTCGCTCGATGGTGAACAACGCCGAGGAAATGTGGGCCGACCTCGTCCGCCAGACGGGGGATGATCCGCGCCATCCCAAAGTGCCCGACGACCCGCGTGTTACCCGTGTCGGGCGCTGGATCCGGCGCTTCAGCATCGACGAGCTGCCGCAGATCTGGAACATTTTGCGCGGGGAAATGAGTTGGGTTGGCCCGCGCCCGGCCGTCCCGCAGGAAGTGGAGCTGTACGAGCCGTGGCATCGCCAGCGGTTGCGCGTCACCCCCGGCCTGACCGGGCTGTGGCAGGTGAGCGGGCGCAACCAGGTGCCCTTCGAAGAGATGTGCCTGCTCGACATCTATTACATCGACAACTGGTCTTTGGGGCTGGATCTGCAAATCATTCTGCGCACCATCCCCCGTGTTCTGCTGGCTCATGGAGCGTCGTAACCGTGCCGTCACACCACGCCTGGATCAAACGTCTGGCCCTGGAATGGGCCGCCGCCCAAGATTTGACTCGCTTCGCGCAGCGCCTGGTGCAGACACCCAGCCTTTCCGGCCAGGAAGGCGATCTGGCAGCGCTGCTGGTTGAGCATTTGCACGCGCTCGGCTTTCCGGATGTACGTGTCAACGAGATGGGGAGTGTGCTGGTCACGATCGGGCACGGCGACGGCCCGACGCTGCTCTATGACGCGCACATGGACACGGTCGCGCCCGCCGCCGAGGGGTGGCCGCACCCGCCGTTTGACGGGGTCATCGAAGGGGGCCGGCTCTATGGCCTGGGCGCGATCGACATGAAAAGCGCGCTGGCGAGCATGGTCTACGGCGCGCGCCAGCTTCTGCCCTACCAGGATCAGCTCAAGGGGCGGCTGGTGCTGGCCTTCGTGGTCCAGGAAGAACCCTGCGAAGGGCTGGCGATCCGGGCGGTGGTCGAAGAAGACGGCATCCGGCCCGATTTCGTGCTGCTCGGCGAGCCGACCGATCTGCAGATCAGCCGGGGGCAGCGCGGGCGGGTGATGTTCCGTGTGCAGGTCGAGGGGCAGGCTTCGCATGGCAGCCAGCCCGCGCTGGGCCGCAACGCGATCTACGCCGCGGCCCGGCTGGTGTTCGCCGTGCAGCTTCTCGCCGCCGATCTCCCGCGCGACCCGTTCCTTGGCCCGGCAACCATCGCCGTGACCGCGATCGAAGGACACGGCCCCAGCCTGAACGCCATCCCCGACCGGTGCCGCGTCTACATCGACCGCCGCCTGACCCTCGGCGAGACGGTCGCCGCAGCGCAGGCCCAGCTCGAAAGCCTGATCGTGCGCGAAGACATCCCGGCGCATGTGCAGATCACGACCTACAACGAGCCGACCTATACCGGCGCGGTGCGCGTCGCCCGCGAGGCGCATCCCGCCTGGGTGCTGGACCGCGCGCATCCGCTGGTCCTGGCGCTACAACAGACGGTCCAGGCCGTGCGCGGCGTCGCGCCGGCGGTGGGGCACTGGCCGTTCTCGACCGATGGCGTCTACACGATGGGCCAGGCGGGCATCCCCACCGCCGGCTTCGGCCCTGGCGACCCTAACCGGGTTCACACCAGCCAGGAAGCGGTTCGTCTGGACGATCTGCGGGTGGCGGCGGATGTGTACGCAGGGCTGGCGGCGGCGCTGCTGCTGCCGGGCGAGCCATAGCGTCCTGCGTCCCCTGACGCCTCAGTACTTCTCAGCCATTTTGAGACTGAAGCTTTGCAGGGATAATTCCCGGCAGACATCCGTTCGACGTGTTGAGGGCAGGCCATGACCAGAGAGCAGCTTCTCGATAAGCTCGAAAAAGCGTGGGCAGATCTGAAAGCCTCGTACGCCGGCTTGAGTGAAGCGCAGATGACCGAGCCGGGCGTCACCGGGACGTGGTCGGTCAAGGACATCCTGGCGCATGTGACTACCTGGGAAGAAGAGGCGCTTAAGATGCTGCCGCTGATTCGCGAAGGCGTCACGCCGCCGCGCTACGCGGACGCCTACGGCGGGCTGAACGCGTTTAACGCGCTGATGAGCGAGCGGAAGCGCGGGCTGTCGTTGAGCGAAGTGCTGGCGCAGCTCGACGACACTCACCGACGCCTGATCGAGTACGTGCAAAGCGTGCCGGATGATCTGTTCACCACGGAAACGCGCTTCCGGCGCCGCCTGCGGCTGGATACCTACAGCCACTACCCAGAGCACGCCCGCGCGATCCGCGAGTGGCGCGAGCGATCGGTCTGAGATGGACGTGTTTCGCTACGGCCAGGCCGAGCTTGATTACCTGCGAGCGCGCGACGAGGCCCTGGGGCGTGCCATCGACCGCCTCGGCGTGATCGAGCGCCCGGTGATGCGCGATCTCTTTGCGGCGCTGGTGCACAGCGTCGTCGCGCAGCAGATCTCCGGCGCCGCCGCCGCGACCATCTGGAGCCGGATGCTGGCGCGGTTCGGCGCGGTCACGCCCCAGATCATTCAGGCAGCGGCGGTCGAAGACATCCAGCAATGCGGCGTGTCGATGCGCAAAGCGACGTACATCAAGGGCATCGGCGAGGCGGTGGCAGGCGGATCGCTTGATCTGGCTGCGCTGCCCGATCTGCCCGACGACGAGGTGATCGCGCGCCTGTCGTCGCTGCGCGGTATCGGCGTGTGGACGGCGGAGATGGTCTTGATCTTCGCCATGCAGCGCCCGGATGTGGTCAGTTGGGGCGATCTCGGCATCCGGCGCGGCATGATGCGCCTCTACGGGCATCCCACGCTCGACCGGCCAACCTTTGAGCGTTACCGGCAGCGTTATTCGCCCTACGGATCGACCGCCTCGCTCTACCTCTGGCGCATCGCTGCCGGGGAGTAACCACCCTGCACACGCGATCAGAAACCCCGCCTTCCGCACGCGCAGACAGGCGGGGTTTTACGCTATGCACTTGACGGGCTGCCAGGCCCCGCCAGGTCCATCACACGCGCTAGCTGTGCTGCAGCAACTGCTCGAGGAATTCCTCGTTGCTATCGGTGTGGCGCAGCTGGTTGATCAGGGCTTCGGTGGCGCTGACCATGTCGTAGTTGGCGGGCGGCTGCTGCATCTGCATCAGCATGCGGCGCATCATCCACACGCGCTGCAGGATATCCGGCCCAAGCAGCAGTTCTTCGCGGCGCGTCGACGACTGCGTGATGTCGAACGCCGGGAAGACGCGGCGCTCTTGCAGCTCGCGCGAGAGGTGCAGCTCCATGTTGCCGGTGCCCTTGAATTCCTCGTAGATCACGTCGTCCATGCGGCTGCCGGTTTTGACCAGGCACGTTGCGACGATCGTCAGGCTGCCGCCTTCTTCCACGTTGCGCGCCGCGCCGAAGAAGCGTTTGGGCGGGTAAAGCGCGGATGGGTCCAGGCCGCCGGTCAGGGTGCGGCCGCTCGGCGGGACAACCAGGTTGTAGGCGCGAGCCAGGCGCGTGATGCTGTCGAGCAGGATCACGACGTGACGCTGCGATTCGACCAACCGCTTGGCGCGCTCCAGCGCCATTTCCGCCACGCGCACGTGGTAGGTGACCGGCTCGTCGAACGTGCTGCTGATCACTTCGGCATCCACCGAGCGATCCATGTCGGTCACTTCCTCAGGCCGCTCGCCGATCAGCACCACCATCAGATGCACGTCGGGGTAGTTGGTGCTGATCGCGTTCGCCACCTCCTTCAGCACGGTTGTCTTACCGGCTTTGGGCGGGCTGACGATCAGGCCGCGCTGCCCGCGCCCGATCGGCGCGATCAGGTTCAGCAGCCGCGTCGAGAGGATGCGCGGGTTGGTTTCCAGGTTGTAGCGTTCGTTGGGGAAGATGGCGGTCAGGTCGTCAAAGCGGGGGCGGCGCTTGGCCTGCTCGGGGTCCAGCCCGTTGACGGCTTCAACGCGCAGCAGCCCGTAATATTTCTCGGAGTCTTTGGGGGGCCGCACCTGCCCAATGACCATATCCCCGGTACGCAGCCCGAAACGCCGGATCTGCGTCTGGCTGACATAGATATCGTCCGGTCCCGGCAGG
>DYEN01000076.1 GCA_020725705.1 Anaerolinea sp. | reverse complement strand
GCCGTGCCTGGGCAAGACCATGCTGATCCGCACCCTGGCCGATGTGCTTGACCTCAAGTTCTCGCGCATCCAGTTCACGCCGGACCTGATGCCAGCGGACATCGTCGGCACCAACATCATGGAAGAGGGCGAAGACGGGCGCCGCACCTTCCGGTTCGAGGCGGGTCCTATCTTCGCCAACCTGGTTCTGGCCGACGAAATCAACCGGGCGACGCCCAAGACCCAATCCGCCCTGCTGGAAGCCATGCAGGAAAAAGCGGTCACAGTTGCCAACCAGCGCTACATCCTGACGCCGCCATTTTTCGTCTTGGCAACGCAGAACCCGCTGGAAATGGAAGGGACCTACCCGCTGCCCGAAGCGCAGCTCGACCGCTTCCTGTTTAAGGTCGACGTGCTATTCCCGTCCTCAGCCGAGCTGGTCGAGATCATGGGGCGCACAACCGGCGCGGAAGTGCCCCGCGCCGACAAGGTCGCCAGCGGTGCGCAGGTCAACGCGATGGGCGGGCTGGTACGGCAGGTTCCCATCGCGACCCATCTGAGCGAATACATCGCACGTCTGGTGATCGCCACCCACCCTGACTCACCCACCGCCCCGGAGTCCGTGCGCCAGTTTGTGCGCTATGGCTCCAGTCCGCGCGGCGGTCAGGCGATGGTGCTCGGCGCCAAAGTCAACGCGCTGCTCGACGGTCGCTACAACGTCGCCTATGACGACGTCGCAGCGGTAGCTCCGGCGGCGCTGCGGCACCGCATCATCCTGAATTTCGAGGGCCAGGCCGAAGGTGTCTCGCCCGATGCCATCATCGACGACCTGCTGGCGCATGTCCCCACGGGAGAGTGAGCATGCTGCTGGAAGAGTGCTTACAGCGCATCCTGACCGACCCCACCCCCGAAGACCTGTGGGCGCTGCAACCCGTCCTGCGCGGGCAGGATTCGCCCGCGGCGCGGCGCGCGCAGGATGCCGCGCGGCAGTTCTACTGCTATCTGGTCAACGTGCGCAGCAAGCTCACCTCGAAGCAGCACAGCGTGCTAGGAGCAGTGCTGGCCGCCACGTCGATCGGGGTCATCAGCGCGCGCGATCTGCTGGACTCCGCCGCAAACGACCCGGAGCATCTGCTCCAGCATATGCTGGCGGGCGGCCTGGCCGGGAGCGCCGAAGGGCTGGCGACGCTGCAGCACGTTCGCGCCTGGGAAACCGAGTTCGCCTCTGTGCACGAAGAAGCACTCTGGGATCTTTACAACCTGCTGTGGGATCTGTCCGCCGACCGCCGCCCCGATCAGCCGGTCGAAACGCGTCACGCGCTGATCGAGCAGCTTCTCGCGCCGGCGCGAGCGCCCGAGCTGGACGGCCTGGCGCGGATGGCTTACCTCATTCGCATTTTCCAGATCGTGCTGGTTCTCCTGGCGCAGCCGCTGCTTACACCAGGCCGCGATGTCGTTGCCTCTGAAGGCGAAACCGCATGAGTGTCGGCAATCCCATCCTCACCGAGAACCTGACTAAGCATTTCGGGCGCGGACACAAGCGGATCGAAGCCGTGAAAGATCTGAACCTGGCGCTACTGCCGGGCCAGGTGTACGGCTTCCTCGGCCCCAACG
>DYEN01000075.1 GCA_020725705.1 Anaerolinea sp. | reverse complement strand
GGCGCGGACGACTATCTGACCAAGCCGTTCAACCCGCGCGAGCTGGTGGCGCGTGTCAAAGCGATCTTGCGGCGGACCGGCCCGCGCCAGGCCGCGCACGACGCCAAACCGCTGCGCGTGGGGAACCTGATGATCGACCCGTCGCGGCGCGTGGTCACAGTCGATGACCGGCCGGTCAATCTGCGCGCCAAAGAGTTCGATCTGCTGCTGGCGCTGGTCGAAAACCGGGAGATCGTGCTCAGCCGCGAGAAGCTGCTTGATCTCGTCTGGGGCTTCGATTTCTACGGGCAAACGCGCACGGTCGACGTACATGTGGCGCATCTGCGGCACAAACTGGCCGGGATGACCCCGCAGATCGAGACGGTGTGGGGCGTCGGCTACAAGCTGACTGCTGCCTGACCGAGGCGTTTTTTCAGCCGGGTAACGGTTTGTTAACATTTTGCAGCTAGGCTTGAGCGTGAGTTGGGTGGACTGCCGTCGATGAGCTTGCGCGCCCGTTTGCTTGCATCCTACATCGCCATTCTGCTGATCACGCTGCTGCTGGTTGGCACGGTGCTGGTCGTTTTTCTGCGCTCGCGACCGCTGCCAACCGACCGCCTGGTGAACGACCTGGTCGCAACGTTGCTTGACATCGGCGTGCGCGGTGTGACGCAGATTTCGATCATGACGCCTGAAGGCAGCCGCGAAACGCAGATCATCAGCTTTCTGAACGAGGAGTCCGCTCTGTCGGACAAGCGTCTGATGATTCTGTCGTCCAATGGCCGCGTGGTGTACGACTCCGCCGACATCTACACGCCGGGCAGCACCGTGCGCGACCTTGAGCGCGAGGCGCTGCTGACCTCGACCTCGAATATGATGCGGACGCTCATCAATCAGGGGCGCTTCCGCGACCCGGACGGGCGAGAGTGGATCTACGTCTCGCAGTCGCTGATGATGCGCATGGACGGGCCGAACGTCGTCGTTGCGGCGCCGGTTCCGCGCCCGACACTGCGCCAGGTGTTCAGCGAGTTCGGCCAGACCTTCTTCGTGCCGCTGGCGCGGGCGGCTGCAATCGCCCTGCTGATCGCACTGGTGCTGTCGGCGCTGGTGGCGCGCTCGGTGGCGCGCCCGCTCCAGCAGATCAGCCGTGCCGCCGAGCACATCGCAGGCGGCGACTACAGCGAACGCGCCCCGGTCAGCGGCCCGCGCGAGGTGCGCGCGCTGGCCGAGTCGTTTAACGACATGGCGGCGCGCGTCGCGGCGGCGCAGCAGGCCCAGCGCGACTTTCTGGCGAACGTCTCGCACGACCTGCGCACGCCGCTGACCAGCATCCAGGGGTTCTCGCAGGCGATTGTGGACGGTGTGGCGTCCGACCCGCAGGCCGCGCAGCGCGCCGCGCAGATCATTCACGACGAGACGGGACGGTTGCACCGCATGGTCGAGAGCCTGCTCGACCTGGCCCGGCTGGAAGCGGGGCGCGTGTCCATGCCGCGTCAGCCGGTGCAGATCGACGCGGTGCTGCGCCGGGTTGTGGAGAGCCTTTCGGTCCGCGCTCAGGAACAGCGGATCGCCCTGACGTTGACCGTCTCCGACACCCTGCCGGTGATCAGCGGCGATGGCGATCGGCTGGCGCAGGTTTTCACCAACCTGATCGACAACGCGCTGCGCCACACGCCGCCCGGCGGCCGCATCACGCTCAGCGCGCGCCCGCAGGACGCGGGCGTCGCCGTGGTTGTCGAGGACAGCGGCGAGGGCATCCCCTCTGAGGATCTGCCGCGCATCTTTGAGCGGTTCTACCAGGTGGACAAGAGCCGCCAGCGCAGCCGGGATCGCGGCGGGACCGGCCTGGGGCTGGCGATCGCGCGGGAGATCGTCGAAGCGCACGGCGGCACGATCGCGGCGTCCAGCACCCCCGGCCAGGGTGCGACCTTCACCGTCTGGCTGCCGCGCCGCAACCACGCCGCGCGATAGGACTCACGCATCTGGACGACCGGCGGGTTTGCAGGTATCGTACTCATAGATACGGAATCGCCTGCTGACCTGAGGAGAGGGCGCGATGCAACGAGTCCGTGGAAGCGGGGTGCGGCGGAAGCTGCTGGTGGGCGCGGTGCTGGTGGCTGCGGTGCTGGCGGGTTGCGGCGGCAGCGACGAGAGCGCCGCGCAGAGCGGCACAGGCGCCCTCTCTCTGACCGAGCGCCTGGCGCACTATGAAGCGTCGCTGCGCGCCGAAGCCAACTGGCTGTGGGACAACATGATCTCGGCGCGCAGCCACGGCAGGCCGGACGCCGCCCGCTGCCGGCGCCCGGCTTTCGACCATCCGGCGGTCGAGCTGGACGAGGCCGGGCGCAGCCAGGACTCGGCGGTCGCCATCCTGGAACAGCTCACCTACGCTGAAACGCTGATCGCACAGGCACGCGACTTCTGGCAGACCCACTGCGACGGCACGCAGTCGAGCGCCAACACGGCGGCGTTCTTGCAGTCGCGCCTGGACCCGGCGTACGGCGCTCTCCAGCGCGCGCTGGCGGGCATCGAGGCACGCCGCCGCGTCGAAGCCCGCCGCTAGCGCCCGATCACCCTCAGATCGCGCGGGAAAGCGGTCAGACTTTCCGCTCCGTTTTCCGTCACGACCATGATGTCCTCGATCCGCACGCCTACCTCGCCGGGGATGTAGATGCCCGGCTCGACGGTGAAGACGTTGCCCGGTTCCAGCGGGTGGCGGTTGCCGGCCACGATGTTCGGACCTTCATGCACTTCCAGCCCCAGGCCGTGACCGGTGCGGATCGCGAAATAGGCACCGAAGCCGGCCTGCTCGATCACGCGGTGGGTGACGCGATCCACTTCCTCGGCCGGGACACCCGGGCCGCAGGCGGCGCGCCCGGCGGCGTTGGCTTCCTGGACGACTGCGTACACCTCGGCCAGCCGGGGCGAGGGGTTGCCCACGGAGAACGTGCGCGTGATGTCCGACACCCAGCCGCGCACGCTGGTACCGAAGTCGAGCAGCAGCGGCTCACCTTCCGCAATCGGGCGGTCGCCCGGCTCGCCGTGCGGCAGCGCGCTGTTCGGCCCGCCCAGCACGATCGGCTCGAAGGGGTGCTTGCCCCCGCCGCGGCGAAGCTGCTCGACCACCAGCAGGCCGGCGATCTCGCGCTCGGTCATGCCGGGGCGGATCTGGGGCAACACGGCTTCGAGCGCGGCCTCGCTGATCGCGATTGCCTCACGGATGGCCGCGATCGCGGCACCGTCCTTGTGCAGCCGCAGCCCGGCGATTGCGCTCCCCGCCATCACAAGCTGGACATCCGTTATATAGCGACGGATCAGCTCCGCTTCCAGCATCCGCATGCGCAGTTCTTCCACGCCGATGCGCTTCCCCGCCAGCCCAAGCTCTCTGGCAGCCGCCTCGAAGGCGCCGTGATAGCCTTCCGCGTCTGTCCAGGGATACAGCGCAAACGGCAGCCCGGACGCCCGCAGACGCTCGGCTTCCAGCGCGGGGACCACGGCGACCGGATCGCGCCCCGGCACAAAGAACGTGACCAGTGGCCGCTCCATGAGATGAAAATCCACGCCGGTCAGAAATTGCAGGCTCGCGCCGGGGATCAGCACGATCGCGTCCAGATCCGCCTGGCGGGCGATATCGTAGAGCGTCTGTAAACGGGGATCGGTCATCGGGCAGCACTCCACTGATGCGCATGATTGCCGGTCTGTGTGCATTGAGGCTAAAACCGCACGCGCGGCTTGTCAAGCAATTGCCCGCCCGAAAACGCGCCGGCCTGCTATAATAGCCGATGAGAGCAGGCGGATCGGCGTGCCTGCTGGCGCTGTGAGACTGGTGAGAGGGAGAGCGGACCGATGAGGCGACTGCTGGCCTTTGGCGGCGGGTTGTTGAGCGGCGCGGCGCTGGGAACTTTGCTGGCGCTGCTGTTCACCCCGGCTTCGGGCGAGGCGATGCGCCAGGGGCTGCGCGCGCGCTATCATCACGCGTTGGCCGCGGGCCGGGCTGCTGCCGAGCAGAAGCGGCAGGAGCTGGAAGCACAGCTTGCCCTGATGTCCGGTGTAACTCTGACTCAGCCGGCGCCGCGTCAGAATCCACCCAACACACGCACCCGTTAACACTACCGGATCCAGGCGATGATAAACCTCGAACCGACAACCGCGCTGATCATTATCGACGTGCAGGACGGGTTTGACGACCCGATGTGGGGACCGCGCAACAACCGCAACGCCGAGGCGAATATCGCCCGGCTGCTGGCCGCCTGGCGGCTGAGCGGGCGGCCCATCTTCCATGTGCAGCATCTCTCGCGCTACGAGCATCTGCCCCTCCATCCCTCGCACCCCGGCAGCGCGATCAAGGCGATTGTGCGGCCCGAAGGCGACGAGCCGGTGATCACCAAGCAGGTCAACAGTGCGTTTATCGGCACCGACCTCGAAGCGCGGCTGCGCGAGCGCGGCATTCAGAGCGTGGTGATCACCGGCCTGACGACCGATCATTGCGTCTCGACCACCGCCCGTATGGCCGCCAACCTTGGCTTCGCGACGATCGTCGTCGCCGACGCGACCGCCACCTTCGACCGCTCCGGCCCAAAGGGACAGGTCTACCCGGCGCAGCAGGTCCATGACCTGGCGCTTGCCAGCCTCAACGACGAGTTCGCTCAGGTTGTCGACACCGATGAGGTGCTGGAAGAGCTGACAATGGCTGGCGGCGCGTATGCCGACCTATCATGAGCTGACCGGCGACGACTGGTCGCGCCGGATGGCGGACTGGCAGGCGTGGTGGGCGGGCGCGCTGGATCGCCCGCTGATCACCATCGAGGCTTACGACCCACCGGACGATGGCCCCAACTGGAACGAGATTGACGACTTCATCACCCGGTTTCCTCTGGAGACCCCGGTCGATGACGTGCTGGATTTCTTCCAGGCACGGCTGGACGCGATCCACTTCTACGGCGACGCGATCCCGAAGTGGTGGCCCAACTTCGGCGCGGGGATCATGGCCGGGTTTCTCGGCGCGCGCGTGTCGTACAGCACACGGACCACGTGGTTCTTTCCGACGCACAGCGGACCGCCCGCCGCGTTGGAGCCGCGCTACGACCCGGACAACGTCTGGTGGCAGCGCGTGCAGGCGATCACGCGCCGCGCCGTGGAACGCTGGCAGGGACGTGTCGTCGTGGCCTTTACCGATCTCGGCGGCAACCTCGATATCCTCGCCAGCCTGCGCGGGACGCAGCAGCTTTTGCTGGACCTTTACGACGCGCCGGACGAGGTCGAGCGCCTGACGTGCACCCTGACCGGCCTCTGGCTGCGCTATTACGACGAGCTGTACGCCATCTTGAGTCCGGCACAGCCTGGGACGGCGGCCTGGGCGCCGCCCTGGAACCCCGGCCGGGGCTATATGCTGCAAAGCGATTTCTCGTACATGATCGCGCCGCGCATGTTTGACCGCTATGTGCTGCCCGACCTGGAAGCGTGCTGCACGGCGATGGACTACGCGTTCTATCACATGGATGGCAAGGGCCAGATCCCGCATCTCGACCGGCTGCTAAGCCTGCCCCGGCTGCGCGGTATCCAGTGGCAACCGGGCGCGGGCGCCCCACTGGCCGACGGGTGGCTGGATCTGCTGGCGCGCATCCGCGACGGCGGCAAGCTCTGCCAGGTGTACGTCACGCGCGAGGGCGCGCGCACCATCCTGCGCGAGCTGGGCGGCGCGGGCTTTTTGCTGGATATCCGCGAAGACGACCGGATGATCACCCCGGCCCAGGCGGAAGCGTTCCTCGATTCGATAGCGTCACTCAATTAGAGGCTGAGAGGCGGCCGATCCTCTCAATCAAGCGGCTCGGCGCGCAGTTCGTACATCGCCAGCGCCTCGCTGAAGGCGGCCATCGCACCGACGACTACGGTTAGCGGGCGACCCGGCGCGACCGTAACCTCAGCCGACCCGGCGGCCCGCGCGTCGAGGGGCATGCGCTCGACGGCGATCGTCCCGTCGGGCTGCGGCTGAACCAGCGCGACGGTCCAGTTCTGGGGGACGGCGCGCGGCACGCGCAGAAACCCTTCCGGATGCCAGACGGCGTGCCGGTTTTCCACGTCGTCGAAATAGCCCAGTTCGCGGATGGCGATGTCGTCGATCGCCACCCCCGGCAGGTTCTCGGACGAATCCGTCAGGTATTCAAAGCGGATCAGCACCCGCCCGCCCGCGTAGGCGGAGAGATCGATCGACTCGCGCTGCCACTCGCCCGAGTAGCCGCTGTAGTAGGCGCCCGGCGCTTTGCTGCTGTCTGCCAGCGCCTGATCGCCGCCCAGAATGGCCCAGCGCGCGCCCCCGCTATCCGACACCAGCACCTGGAACCAATCATACTCGTCTTCGACATCCCACCACGCGCTGAACTCAAGCGTAGCGCGCTCCAGCCCGGTCAGGTCGAACGCGCCGGTCAGCCGGGCGGCGCTGCTGTTGTAGGCGTTGGACCACCACATCCAGCTTCCCGAAGCAGGGGCCGTGTCGAGCACGGCGGCCTGCTGGCTGCCCTGGAAGCGCAGCCGGTAGCGCCCCGGTGTTTCGAGCAGCAGATAGTCGGCCCCGTACTGGTGGACGAGATCCGCCGCGGCGACGGTCGAGCCGCTGCCCGCCAGCCGCCGGGGCCGGATGGCAAACGGCAGATCGATCGTCTGATAGTAGAAGCGTCCGTCTCCGGCAAAGGGGGTGTCCAGCAGGTTGGCGACGATCCAGTCGGCAAAGACCGCGTCCACCCCGCCCGGCTCGCCCCACTCCAGCAACGCCTTCTCGACCGCGGTCAGGCCGTCGTCGGGGGACAGGGCCAGCGCGCGGATGAAATCCAGCCCGAAGCGTTCGTAGAGGTAGACTGCAAACAGGTACGACGCGCCGTAGTGCCGGCTCACCCGCGAGGGCGCGAACGACCAGCGGGGCAGCGGCAGGTCGGGGTCGCTCAGGAACTCGGTCATGGCGCTTCCGGCAATGTCGAGCGGCGCGAAGCCGTTGAGGTGCTCGGCAAGCTGTGAAAAGCCCTCGTTCAGCCAGCGCGCCTCGTTGCCATCGACCATGTGCTGGATCAAGTGCTGGTGCTCGTGCGCCAGTGTGGAGAGATAGGTTGCCGAGCCAAGCGGGGAGAGGTTCAGGCTGATATACAGCATCGGCTGCTGGTTGCTTTCCGGGCAGATTGTGCGCGGGCATTGATCGTCCGGGTTGAAGGCGCCCATCACGCCGGACCAGAGAGTATCTTGATGCACGATGTGCAGGCGTTGGAGCGCGTCCAGGCCGTCGCCGTAGAGGGCCTGGTTCAGCTGCCAGATCCGCTGCTCGAAGAACTCCCCCACCTGGCGTAGCACATCCGGGTCAACGGACTGGCGCGGCTCGAACCAGAAGTAGGCATGCTCGGTGACGTGGCGCAGCACGAACGGGACGCGCTTGCCGGAAAAACTGCCCAGTGGGATGAAATACTCGCGGTCGCCAGGCCGGTACTCGCGCGGGCGCGGCGTGGTGAACAGCTCGTCGGCGGTGCGCCATCCGGCTTCCAGCAGCCAATCCGCCTGGGTGCGATGGCGCGGCGCGTGCGAGGCATCCGCCCAGGACGGCACACGCTGCGAATCGCCCTGGGCGAGCGCGACGCCGGCGCTCTGGCCCACGACCAGCGCAGCGGTTAGCGCCACGCCCAGCGAAAACGTCCAGGGATTGAGGCTGCCTTTCATCGTGCGTCTTCCGGTGCTCGCAGCGGGTCGAGAGAGGCGCACGCCGGCGCAGCAATTCCCAACCCGCGAAGCGATCGATCAGCGGATGGGCGCGAGCGCGACGCGATAGCGCGCCGGCTCGGTTGTCACCGGCGCAAGCCCGGACACAACCAGCACGGCATCTCCCCCCTCGCCGCCAACCGTGATCGTCCATTCGCCCTGCGGTGAGTCGCCCGGACCGAGCAGGCGTGTCACTGGCTCGTCCGCCGCGTCCGGCTGGACAAGCTGTACCAGGAAGTGCTGCGGCAGGCGGTTGTCCATGCGCAGCCAGCCTTCGCTCTGCCAGCCGCCGTCGCCGGATTCGAAGTCTTCCGCGTAGCCGATCTCCGGGATCTGGATGTCGTCCACGATCAGGCCGGGCTGCGTAACCGCATCGTCCGTGATGTACTCGAAACGCAGCAGGATTTCCTGCCCGGCGTAGGGTGTCAGGTCGATGGATTCTTCGACCCAACCGCCGCTGTGGCCAGTGTAGCCCGGCCCGTAGGCGTTGCTGTGCGGGTCGTCGAAGGTCATACGCGCGCTCTCCAGCGGGATCCAGCGCGCGCCCCCGTCGGTCGAAACCAGCACGTAGGCGTAATCCCAACCTTCCTCGATGTGGTACCACGTCCAGAAGCGCAGCGTGGCGCTGGAAACATCGCGCAGGTCGAAGGCGCGGGTCAGGCGGGTATCACTCTCGTCGGCGCGGTTCGACCACACCATATAGTGGCCGCTGTGCGCGTCGACCGGCACGATCGAAACGCTGGTGTCGCCCTCAAACGTCAGGCGATAGGTGCGCGGCTCGGCGCCGCCCGGCAGGTGCAGATACTGCGCGCCCCACTGCCACCCGTCCAGCGCGACCGGCTCGTCCGATGCCGAAAGCCGGCGCGTCAGGCTGGCCGGGGGCAGGTTCTGCAGCGCGGCGAAGTGATAGGCATAGCGCCCGTCGTCCACGTCGGGGTTCTGCAACAGGTTGGTGACCAGCCAGTCGCCGAACAGGTCCACGAGCGTGACCGGCGCGCCGGTGGCCGGGTCGGTGGCCTGGATCTCGGCCAGCGCCGCCTCGACCCCGGCCAGCCCGTTTTCGGGGCTGCGGATCAGCGCGGTCGTTGCAGCCTCACCGTAGCGGTCGTAGAAGTAGGCCATGAACAAGAAGGCCGCGCCGTAATGCACGCCGCGCCCGCCACCTTCGGGCCAGGTATTCAACTGCAGGCTGGGGTTCTGCAAAAAGCTCCACACGAAGCCGCTGGCGCCGTAACCGGCGATCATGGCGGCCAGTTCCGACGCGCCCTCGTTGAGCCACGACTCCTCGTTGCGGTCGACATGCCAGTGCACCATATGCTGGAACTCGTGTGCCAGCACGCTCTCGTATTCCGCGGTGCCGATCGCAGTGCGCATCGTGTCGAGGTTCACGAAGAACATCTCGGCCTCGTTCGAGGTGGGCACGGCCTGAACCGGATACTCGCTGGAGCTGGCGTAGTAGGCGGCAACCCAGTCGCCCATGTTGCCTGCGTGCAGGATCACCAGATGCGGGTCGCCGTCGATGCCGGGTGACCATTCCTGGCCGAACACCTCGTGGATGCGCGGGCGGATCACCGTCTCGAAACGGTCGGTCGAGCGGCGGATGGCATCGAGATCGATGGGCTGGCCAACCTCGTAATAGACGTAGATGTGATCGGTTTTGTAGACCAGCTCGGCCTCGACCTGGAACTCGTAATCTTCGTCGAGGTTGTCCACCCAGAACGTGCGCACCGATCCCAGCTCGCGCTCAGGCGGGGCGACGGTCGGCGGCTCGGGGATATCCGTCACGCCGAGCAGGCGCCGCGCTAGGTCGTTCCGGTCCCGCTCGGGGATAGCCGTCTCGCCGAGCAGGCGCAGCGTCTCGTCACCGGGGCCGCCGCGTTCCAACGCGAGGCCGCCGCCCGTCTGGGGCGCCGCAGCCCAGGCAGCCGGTCCGAAGGTGGGCGCCCACACTGCTCCCAGGATGGCGGCCAGCGCCGCTATCACCAGCAGCGCGCGGGCGCGCCGGGCTAACATCCCGATCATGCTGTGCATCCTTATGCTGGCGCGGGCGCTTGCCGGGCGGCCAGGCTCGCGCGCGGGTATTGTGCCAATTATACGGTGTTTCAGTCCGCAGCAGCCGCTTTTTTCACCAGCTTCTTATCCGCCAGGGGCGGTGTTCGGAACGGGGCGGCCATGCTACAATCGCGCCGTGCTCGACCGCCGAACCACGGAGCCGATGGAAGCCAGGACGATGCCAAGCCTGCTCAAGTGCATAGACTGCGGGCGTGAATACGCCCTCGACGACCGCGTAACCGCCTGCCACGCCTGCGGCGGCCTGCTGGATGTGGCGCACGATCTTGACGCGCTGCGGCCGGCCATCTCGCGCGAGCTGTTCGATCGGCGGCTGGCAAGCTGGAACCCGCTCGACCGCTCCGGCGTGTGGCGCTACCGCGAGCTGGTGCGCCCCGGCGTGAGCGCGGCGCAGGCCGTCACGCGCGGTGAGGGGAACACGACGCTCTACACCGCCGGGCCGAAGCTGGCGAGCTATGCCGGGGTAGCGCGGCTACAACTCAAGCACGAAGGCGAGAACCCGACCGGCAGCTTCAAGGATCGCGGCATGACGGGCGGCGTAACTCAGGCGCGGGTCGTCGGCGCGCGCAGCGTGATCTGCGCCTCGACCGGCAACACCTCGGCCTCGATGGCGTCGTACGCGGCTATCGCCGGGCTGCAGGCGCTGGTCTTCTTCCCGGCGGGGTATGTCGCGCTGGGCAAGGTGGCGCAGAGCCTGGCCTACGGCGCGACCAGCGTGCAGGTCGAGGGCGATTTCGACGACACCCTCGCGCTGGTGCGCCGCGCCTGCGACGAACTGCCGATCTACCTGCTCAACTCGATCAACCCGTTTCGCCTGGAAGGGCAGAAGACGATCGTGATCGAATTGCTGCACCAGCGCGGCTGGCGGGTGCCGGACTGGATCGTGGTCCCTGGCGGCAACCTGGGCAACAGCGCCGCCTTCGGCAAGGCCCTGCACGAATTGCACGCCCTGGGGCTGATCGACCGCCTGCCCCGCTTGGCGATTGTCCAGGCTGAGGGCGCCAACCCGCTCTATCGCAGCTATCTCGACGGCTGGCAGGTGCGCCACACCGTCCGCGCCGAGACGCTGGCGACTGCGATCCGAATCGGCAACCCGGCCAACTATCCCAAGGCGGTGCGCGCGCTGCGCTGGACCGACGGCGTGGTAACCGAGGTCAGCGATCAGGCCATTCTCGACGCCAAGGCGCAGATCGACGCGGCGGGGATCGGGTGTGAGCCGGCGTCGGCGGCGACGGTGGCAGGCATTCGCCGGCTGGTGGACGAGGGGACCATCGGGCCGGGTGATGACGTGGTCGCGGTGCTGACCGGGCATCTGCTCAAGGACCCGGACGCAGTCATGAAGTATCACGCGGGGGCGCTGCCGGGGCTGGAGTCCACCTTCGCCAACGCCATGCGCACCATCAAGCCCTCGCTCGACGAGGTCGCCGCGCTGCTTGATCTGCGGGTATAATAGGCGTCGGGGGGAAAGGGTGAGGGAGAACGGGCCGCCATGCCACACCTGATCGACGAAGCCGAGACCCTGCTCCACGAGCGCGGCTTCAAAGTGACGCCCCAACGCACCCTGCTGTTGCAGGTGCTGGCAAGCCAGACCGCGTATCTGGACGCCGACGAGATCTTCCGGCTTGCCCACAGCCAGGACGCCAGCATCAGCCTGGCGACGGTCTATCGCACGCTCAAGCTGTTCGCCGAGCTGGACATCATCGAGCACCGCTATGTCGAGCCGGATCATCGCCGCGAGGTGTTTCGCCTCTCCGCGGGGCCGGAGCAGCATTACCTGACGTGTATCCGCTGCGGCTCGCGCACGCTGATCCACGCCGATCTGCTCAACCGCATGGTGAGCGAGCTGGTCCGTCGCAAGGGCGTCAGCGTAACGAGCGCATGCGCGTGTTTCACCGGCTATTGCCCCACGTGCACTGAGGAATTGCGGCAGCGGGGGGAGCTGTAGTGCTTTTCCACCTGAACGCTTTTCCGCTCTCTGCGCCCTTGTGGATCACACATGCCACACTACGGTGTGGCATTTTGTTGTGTCCGTCACCAGCTGGCTGCCAGCAGAATTGCGCAATTATTTGAGAAAAGTATGCTATGTTGATAGCAGAATGAAAAGTGCCATTGCTTATACCAGAGGGTTTAGCTCATGAAACGTTTTCCGCTGCTCAACACCTACAAAGTGCTACTGTATGTTGTGGCGGTGTTAGTTCTGGTAGTTGGTTTTCTCATCTCCCTAGGCAATGCAAGTATGTCGATATGGGGTGAAACAGGGTTCCAATTTGGGGAGTTTCTAGTCACTTTTATTCCCTTCATTCTTGGCGCGTTTTTTCTCGCCGTCTCTGCTGAGGTAATTGGTCTTTTCCTGACAATTGAAGAGCGTTTGTACCAGATCCAGCTCAATACCACGCCAAGCCAGTCAACGCCTCAAACCGGCTTTCAAAGAGGATATTGGGATGTGGGAATAAGCGCTCCGCCAACTGGTCAGCCGCCAAATATGAGCGGAGCGACGGCATACCCAGCCGATTCGCAGGCGACCACTCACAAGATACGCGCTACCGTGACGGCTCCGGAACGCGCGCTGATTCGTCAGCAGCCAAATGAGATGGCGCCCGCGAACCGGATGGCAAGATCCGGCCGGGACGTGATGCTGGTGGGGCGAACGGCCGACGGTGCTTGGGTAAAAATCGATGCGCCGTTTGATGCCTGGATCAACTCGGCTGATCTCGCGATACAGGGGAAGATCTACGATCTGCCGGTTGTCTCCCAATAAGCGCAGCGAGAACGCAGCGCAGGCTCACCCCCCGTACGTGTCGAACTTCTGCGCGCGGGAGAGCGCGGCTGCGGCCTGCTCCGCCAGGGTTGTCATCACGCTGAGGTGGTGGCGGCCATAGCGCGCCAGCGCCCGGCGCCCGTCCACATACAGCAACCCGATCGGGTGCTCGCCGACGCGCAGCGGCGCGGCGATGATCGTCCGCAGCTTCAGTTTGACGATGCTATCCCATTTGTTATAGGGCACGTCGCCCTGTGCGTCCGGCAGGATGATCGGGCGATGGCGCAGCAGCGCGGTCTGCACTACGCGCGACGACACGCTGCACTCGCGCGCGTTGAGGTACTGGCCCGCGCCGGTACGGCCCATCTTCAGGCGCGGCTCGCCGCGCGGCGAGAGCAGCAGCAAAAAAGCGCGCTCCGCCCCGGTGAAGGCCAAGGCGCTGTCGAGGATGAGCGTCATCAGCGAGTAGATGTCGGTTTCGCTGTGGATGGCGCGCGTGACCTGAAGCAGGGCGTGAAGCGCGCGCAGCTCGTCGTTGTCGTCGCGGACCAGCGCCAGCTCTTCGCGCACCTCGCGCAGCAGGCGGTCGACGTCGTCCAGCCGGCGTTGCCGGTCATCGGGGTTCATGCGGCCAGGTCTCCTCGCTCCCTCTTCCAACGTACGGTCAGCGCTGCTCGCGCGCAAGCTGCACAAACGCCTGCACGCCCACCAGCGCCGAGACAACCGGCGGCCACAGCGCGCCAAAGCCCAGCAACACGCCGATCAACAGGTCGCCCTGAGGCGCGTGGTCGCCGCTGCCGGGCAGCGCATGGCCGACCCACCCGGCGGCGAGAAAGAGCGCGATCATCGCCAGCCACCCGATCGCGCCGGGCGCGCGCGGCGGGGTGATCGCGTCCAGGGGCGAGCGGGTGCCGCGCAGTTTCCGCGTGGCAAACAGCATGCCGATCGAGAACGTGATCAGCGCCAGGACGATCCCCGCGCCCGCGCCCTCGATCTCGCCCCGCGCCAGCCCGATCGCCAGCGCCGCCACCAGGACGGCCCCTGCTCCGATCCACTCGCCCGGCCCCAGCAGCCAGCCTTCCGCGCGCTTAACCGGCTCCCGCGCCGCGATCCCGGCGAGCAGTAAACACACGGCCAGGGCCAGCCCGGTCGCCACAAGCGCCGTTTCGAGCGCGACCGATTCGATGGTGCCGTTCGACGCGCCGGGCGCCCAGCGGACCCACACACCCCACGCCAGCCCCGCGATCGCCGCGACAAGCAGGTGCAGGATGGTTGCGCGTCGCCCGGAGAGCAGCAACCGGAACGCGGCCAGCGCGCCGAGAAACGCCAGCGTCTGCGCGCCGAGCGGCCTCACCAGCAGGCTGACAGGCAGATCGCGCGTGCTGACCTGGCTGATCAGCGTGCCGTTCGCCAGCCCGTAGGTGCCCGCGATCAGCAGCAAACTTGCGGCGTCGGACGCGCGCAGGCGAACGATCAGATCGAGCGCGATCGCCGCCAGCGCTCCGTAAACCACGACAAACCCGATCATCCTTAGCGGCATGTACCCGGTGGGGCGCTGCCACACCACGAACTCCGAAAACGCCACCAGCAGCGCCGTGAAGGTCAGCCGGGTGCCCCACGGCGCCGCGCCCAAAGTCATCCCGTTGCGCATACCGGCTCCTTCAGAGAATGCGCGCCCGCCCAGGCCTGGCGCGGTCCTTGAAAATCCGCCGCCGCGCCGTACAATTGCCGGCGTGCCTGATCGCTCGCCAGGAGATCGCCCGCACGATGGATTCCCCGCACCCTAAAACTCAACCGGTTATCCGCCCGATGACCGAGGCCGACGTTCCCCGGCTGGCGGAGATTCGCCCCGGCTTTGTCAGCACAACGGTGCTGGACGTTGAGCGGCTCGGCGGCGGGATCGAGGCCGGCTGGCGGCTGGTCGAACGCCAGCTGGAACGGCCCTTCGACAAGGGCGCGGGCTACGATTTTGATCCGGCTGAGCAGCGCAACATTTTGGGGCGTCTGCGGCGCGGCGACGGGCTGCACCTGGTTGTGGAGCAGGCCGGGCGGCTGGTTGGGGTGCTGGATGTGGTGCCTGAGGAGTGGAACAACACGGCCTGGGTGTGGAACTTGATGCTTGATCACGACGTGCGCCGGCAGGGCCTGGGGCGCGAGCTGTTCACCCGAGCGGTGGATTGGGCGCGGCGCCAGGGCTACCGCGCGCTGATCTTTGAGACGCAGAGCAACAACGTGCCGGCCTGCCGCTTCTACGCGGTGATGGGCTGCGAGCTGGAAGGCATCCGCACCGCCTATTACACCAACGACGATCTCGCCCGCCGCGAGGTGGCGTTGTTCTGGATCTATCGCCTGGCCTGACGCCGCCTGCCTAGCCACGGTCCGCGCGGGCCTGTTGCAGGGCCGCCGCAATTTCTGCCAACACATTTCCCCCGCCCATGTGAGCGATGAGCGGCGCCAGAGCGGCCAGATCGCCCAGCACCGCCGGGTAGCTTCCCCGCCGCACCTGCCCGATGGCGTTCCGCCACAGCGTGTACGACTGCGCCGGAGACAGATGCGCGGCGCAGGCTTCGGCCACACGGCGCAGGCTGCGACTGCGCATCACCGGGTCGGTGATGGCGAGTGCCCGGTCAAGCGCCCATTCGAGGGCGTCTTGCTGCCGGTTCTGCAAATAGCTCTGCGTGTCGATGTAGGGCGCCAGCGTCGCCAGGGCGCTGGCGCGGTCGTAGCTGTCCGTAAGCTGCAGCGCGACGTCCAGCGTCTCGTCGAGGAGCGCGTCGCGTAGTGCGGGGCGATGATGCGGCGCCAGCTCCAGCAGCGCGCTGACGCGCTCGACCGGGTCGGGCACAGCGCGCGCGGCGGCCAGCGCCGCGTCGCGAAGCTGATCGGGGCGGCGCGGCAACAGCGCAGCGAGGGCGTGCAGGCGGTCGAAGGGCGGCGTGATCGCCAGCGCCGCCTTGATCGCGGCATCGAGCGCGCTGTCCGGCAGCACCGGCCCGATCGCTGCCAGCATCGAGGCGCTTTGCTGCGCCAGGTCACTTTCCGTGGCGGTCTGAATCACATCCAGTGCGACACGCTCGCGGGGTTCGTCCGGCAGAAAGCCGAGCAGCGCACTGAGCGCAGGTGTTCGTTTGACAGGGTCGGTAATGGTATAGGCGTCGGCCAGGGCGTCGGGCAGGCGGTCGGTGGGCAGATGCGGCGCGAGAAAGACAAGCGCCCGCCCGCGCTCGTCCTCGTCGGTGATCGAGCGGGCGGCTGTGAGCGCTTCTTCCAGGGCGCGGGCGCGCAGCGCGTCCGGCAGGTGCGGAGCCAGATCCACCAGTGCCGTGACACGCTCGTACCGGTGCTCGATCGCCAGCGCTGCCGCCAGGGCATCCGCCAGAGCTTTGGCGCGCGCCGCCGCCGAGAGGTAGGGCGCGATGGCCGAGAGCGCCGCCGCCCGCGCTTCGGACGTTTGCAGTTCCTGCGCGGTGTTGTAGGCGGCCACGCTCAGGCCGGGGGGTAGGTGTGGGGCCAACTGCGCCAAGGTTCGCGCGCGGTCGCGGTCGTCTTCGATGCTTTTCAGCGCCTGGAGCGCCTCGGTCAGCAACTCGGTCGACAGGTAGGGCGCCAGCACGGCGAAGGCGCGGGCGCGGGCGTCGGCGCTGCCGATCGAGAAGGTCACCGTAATCGCTTCTTGCACGCCATCCGGGTTGTTGCGCAGCAGCCCGGTCGCCTCGATGGGTTGCGCCAGCGCCATCAGCGCGTGGGCGCGGGCGTCGTCCCCGGCGATCTCCGCGATGGCATGCAACGTCTCGCTCAGCGTACCCGCCTGCTGATCCGGAGCCAGCACCGCGATCATTTGCGTCAGCAGGGCGGCGCGGGCGTCGGGCGGGTCCAGGCCGCGGGCCAGCGCCAGCAGGCGGGCGTGAAATTCGGGCGGCAGGTGTGGGGGCAAATCTCCGAGCGCCATGGCGCGGGCCATTGCGCCGGGGATGCTCGCCGCCGCGTCAAACGCCAGCGCGACGGCTTCATGCTGCAAGTCGGGCGCCAGCCGGTCGATCAGGGCGCTCAGCGCGCGCACGCGGGACGCGGGATCCGCGATTGTCTGCACGGCGTTCAGCACACGCTGCTGCAGCGCGGGCAGCAGCGCGCCGGTTTCGCTCGCGCTGAGGTGTGGCAGCAGATCAAGTAGCGCCTCGACCAGCACGGCAGGCGGAGGCGGCGGCTCCAGCGCGTCAATCTGCCGGCGGAGCAGCGTCAACGGGTTGGTTTTCTCGCCGGCGCGGTTCATGTGCGGTGCCAGCCGGGCCAGCAGGCGGATGCACGCCGCGGGGTCATCGAGCCGGGCGGCGGCATCCCAGGCGGCGCGCAGATCATCCGGCGCAAGCTCGCCTGCGATCTGCGTCAGCGCCAGCAGATGCACTTCGAGGTCCGGGACGGCCAGGCTGTCCTGCGCGACGGCCAGCGCCAGCAGGTGGCGCACCTGGCGGTGCAACGCGCCGGGTCCTTCGGCGAGCGCCGCCTCAAGCAGCCGGTCGAGATCATCCCCGCCTGTTTCGACCGCGCTGCCGGGGTGAAGCTGGCCGATCTGCCCCAACAGCAGACGCAGTTCCGGCGAGCGGTACAGCGCCTCGGCAATCAGACTGAACAGCGTGCGTGCCTGCTCGACCAGGCTCGCCCGGTCGGCGGTGTCGCTCAGGGTGGCAGCCCACTCGTCCGCGACGGTTTCGTAATCCGGCGCCTGCCCCGGCAGGAAATATTTGATCAGCTCGTTAACCACGCGCGGGCGGGCCAGCAACGCGATCTTGGAGAGGCCATCCGGCGCGGTGCCGCCCCCAAGCGCGCGGTCGCGCTCGGCGGCCTGCTGCAGCGCGGCCCAATAAGCGCGGCGCACAGTCTCGGCATGGTAGAACTGCTCGAAGGTCCCACCGGGGAACAGCCGCGCCAGTGCTCGGACAAATTGCTCCGCCGCGCTGGCGATCTGCTGCGGTTGGTTGAGCGAGTGCAGTGCCGTCATGCCATGCCTGAAGTCTCCGGGCCGGGCGCCGGATCGCCCGCCGCGTACCATGCCCCAAGTATAGCCGGGTGGCCGGTGCGGTGCGATACGACAAGAGTCCTAAGCCCGGAGCGCGGCGCCGAAAGCCCGATCCAACAGACCTGGCGCGCCCCAGATGAACCGAGGCGCGCCAGGACAAGGCGGAGTTGGGGGCGCGTTATTGCGCCGTGACGGGCACGCTGCTCAGGCTACCCTGAACGATGCGGTACCACGGAGCCGACGACCAGCCCACCAGGTCGCCATGCCGGACTTTCAGCCAGTTGCCATCCGGGCTAACGCCCACCACCTGGACGCGCGTGCCCCAGACGGCCCGGCCAATTGTCTCAAATTGCAAGCCGGGGCCGCTGCGGATGCGCATGTTGCCAAAGGCCTGCGCGATCACCCCTTCGGTGGGTTCGGGCGGCGGGAAGACCGGCTGCGGGCCGTCTGTGTACGGCAGGGCGTCGAAGCTACCCTCGATGATGCGGACCAGTGAGGCGAAGGCCCAGCCGGTCTGGCCGCGGAAGTTGACCTGATACCAAGCGTGGTTGCGGCTGCGGCCCAGGATATCCACCTCGCTGCCCCATGGCATCGTGCCAAGCTGGACACTGCGAGTCGTCGGCTCGGCGCGCAGGCGCAGGTTCGCCAGGACCCGCCCGCGCACACCGGTGGGCTGCGGTGGCGGGGTCGGCTGCGCCGGCCCGCCCTGGTCCTGAATGACCGGCAGCGCGTTGATGTCTCCGCTCAACGTCAGGAAGCGCGCGGCGGACCAGCCTTCCTGTCCGCTGACGGTCAGGCGCACCCAGGCATTATCGCCGGTGCGGCCGGTGGCCGGGAACGTCTGCCCGCGGCTGATGGTCGTGATCACGTTGCTATCCGTGCTGGGGCCGGTGCGGACGTTCAGCCGCGAGGTGTTGACCGTCGCCGTGATGGCGCCGGCCGGGGGCGCAGGCGCGATGCTGCCGCCAGTCGGGCTGAGGACCGGGTTCTGCGCGGCGGGCGGCGTCCATGTCAGGAATAGGAACGCCGTCGAGGTCAGCTCGCGGTATTCCACTTTAAACGTGTGCGGCCCGTTGAGCAGCGTCACCTCAGCCTGCACCTGCTCGGTGGCCAGCGTGTTCCAGCGGTCAAAGATCAGGGTGTTGTCCACATAGAAGCGGAAGCCGTCGTCGCCATAGGCGTAAAAGGTGTAGACGCCCTGGGGCATATCGTTGGGCACGGTTAGATAGCGCAGGATGCGCGCCGAGAAGTTGTCGGGCGGGACCGCGCCGCCGGGCGAGCCGGTGCCCCAGTTCAAGTTCAGACCGCTGGCCGGGTACGAGGTCGAGTAGATAACGGGGCCGGCCAGGTCCGGGCCGACGAAGAAATCGGCGTACCACAGCGGGCCGCCGGTGCCCGGCGTGCCGCTGCCGACCAGCGCCCAGCTGACGATGATGGTGGCGTCTACTGCCGCGTCGAACATCTCGACGGTGATGTTGTGCGAGCCGTCAGCCGGGAAGGTGTGCTGTGCCTGCAGGGTTCGCAGCGACGCCTCGCGCCAGTCGTTGATGACCAGCACGCCATCGATGAACAGCCGCGCGCCATCATCGACCTGCACGGTGAACTGATACGTTCCCGCCGGGAAGAAGGCGGTTGTGACGAAGCGCACCGAGAAATTGTCGGTCTGCGGGATGGTCGTGATGCCGTTGATCACGGGTGGCCCCTGCAGCCAGTTGAAGTTCACCGCGGTGGTCGTACCGGTCCAGGCGGGCACACCGGCGAGGTCGCGGTTGTTGAAGACTTGGACATTCCAGATCGATTGTGCCGCAGCGGGCGCGGGCGTGCCGGCCACGGCGACGCCGAGCGCGGTCACCCCGACAGCGACAATAACGAGCCAACGCAAGAATCGGTTCATGATCGAAGCCCTCATGCGCAATGACAGATCGTTATGACAGACAACGTCCGGCGGGTAGTGGTGAGGTTTTGACTGATAAAGCATGAAAAGGTAAACCAGAGCAAACCGCCAAGTCCGCCTGGAGTACCTTTTCATGATACAAACGATTGTAACGCATACGTGTCCGAAATGTGG
>DYEN01000074.1 GCA_020725705.1 Anaerolinea sp. | reverse complement strand
CTATCGCGTCGCCCCCGCGACCCCACTCTATGCCGCGGCGCCAGCACGCGTCTGGCTGGAACAGAGCTGGTCCGAGCCGGTCCGACCGCACACCCCCGCCTGGACGCTGGTCCAGCGCGGGACGCTGCACCCGCGCGACCTGGTGGCGCTGATCCTGGCGGTGAGCGTCGACCGTACGGTTCAGGAACCGCCGCGCTATCTGAGCTGGCTGGTGCAGCGGTGGAGCGCGGATCCCGCGCAGCCGCCGGTCGATCGTTGGGACGAGTGGCGCGGGCTGGCGGCGATGCCGCTCTCCGGCTGGCTGGGCGAGGGTCGCGGGGCGTGGCTGGCGCTGGCGCCCAGGGACAACCGGGCGCTGCCCTTCGGGCTGGATGATCTGGCACCGGACGATCCCACGCCGCCTGTCAGCCTGCCGGCGGAGCCGCGAGCGGAACCCGCACCCGTGCCGCCCTTGTCTTCGTCCGGGCTGGACCAGCGCCCGGGCGGCGGCCTGCTGACGGTGGCCGATATGTGGCGGGCGACGCTGGGGCAGCTCAGCTTGCAGCTTAATCAGGTGACGTACCAGAGTTGGGTCGAGGGGACGCGGGCCGTCGCCTACGACGCGGGCGTGCTGACCGTGCAGGCGCGCAGCAGCGCCGCGCGCGACTGGCTGGAGACGCGCCTCGGTCCGGTGATCGAGCGCGTGCTGTCCGGCATGGCCGGGCAGCCGGTTCGCGTGCGCTATATGCTCCAGGGCGAGCCGCCCGGCGGCTGACGGGATGCGCCGGACGGCGTATAATCGCCCTCAGGCCACCCGTACAAGACAGGAGAGGATCATATGGCGGACGATGGTGCAGCCCAGGGCAAGGTTGTCCACTATAGCGAGGTTCCGGCGCAGGTCTTCGGTCCCGAGGCGCCGGGGACGACCATCCGCTGGCTGATCGACGACGAGCACGACGGCGCGCCGATCTACGCGCTGCGGATGATCGAGATCGCGCCCGGCGGGCACACGCCGCGCCACAGCCACCCCTACGAGCACGAGAACTTCGTGGTCGAAGGCCAGGGGCGGGTGTGGATCAACGGCGGGTGGCGGGCGGTCCGCGCCGGGGATGTGATCTTTGTGCCGGGCGGGATGGAACACACCTACGAAAACACGGGCGACATGCCGTTTAGGTTCCTGTG
>DYEN01000073.1 GCA_020725705.1 Anaerolinea sp. | reverse complement strand
GGGCTGATGCTCTACTGGCTGATCGTCATCACCGAGGGGGTCTATCTGGGGCGGCGGGCTGTCATCTGGCTCTACGATCTCTACGCCACGCGCTATGACAGCATCAAGCAGTACGATCCCGAGACGGAGACCTATTTCCTGGCGCGCCCCTTGCTCGACCGGCTGAGCCACGTCCGGGCGCCCCTGTTGCTGGACGTGGCGACCGGCACGGGCCGCCTGCCGCTGGCGCTGCTGGAACAGCCCGCCTTCCAGGGGCGGATCGTCGCGCTCGACCTGAGCCGCAAGATGCTGAGCGTCGCCGCCGGCAAGCTGGCCCCCTACGGCGAGCGCGTCACCTTGCTGCACCAACGCGCCGAAGCCCTGCCCTTCCCCGACGAGACGTTCGACGCCGTGACATGCCTCGAGGCGCTGGAGTTCATGATGGATCCGCCCGGCGTGCTGCGCGAGCTGGCGCGCGTCCTGAGGCCGGGCGGGCTGCTGGTGCTGACCAACCGTCAGGGCCGCGACGCGCGCCTGATGCCCGGCCAGACCTACCGCCATGACGCGCTGGAGCGGCTGCTGCGCGGGTCGATCGGCATGGCGCAGGTCGAGATCCAGCCCTGGCAGGTGGATTACCGCATCGTCTGGGCGGTCAAGCCGGGGACCGCGCCCGCCGCCGGGCCGCTCCCCCTGAGCGAGATCTGGCGCTGCCCGCACTGCGAAGCGATCGATTTCGTCCCGGTTGCCGGGGGGTGGCGCTGTCTGACGTGCGAGGGGCTTGTCGCCACCGGGGACGACGGCGTGATCGAAGCGGAGCAGGCCGCCGCCGAAGCCCGGCGGTTGCACTAAGCGCCCGGCCCGGATTATAGTGAGCCTATCGTGAGCCTTGCGAGAGCGACCGGGCATCCCGCCCGCGCCCGGCTGAGGAGTCTGCCATGAGCGAACGCATTGTCCCTGCCGACCAGACCACCGCCCGCACGCTGAACGACACTGCGCTCCAGGCCGCGTGGATGCGCTTTCTGGATTTCGACCGGGGATCGGTGCGCCAGAAGAAAACCCAGTACCGCATCCGCACCCCGATCATCGTGCTGATGTTCCTCGCCAGCACGCTGGCGGTCGCCAGCACCTACGGTGACTCGGTCGGCATCATCGGGGACCTGCGCGGGGTGCTGCGCGCGGCCCTGATCGTCATCCCGCTGGCCGCCGCCGGGCTGCTGGCCTATGCGTCCCAGTTCTCCCCCAGCCTGTCGTGGATTGCCTACCGGCTGGGCGCCGAGGAAATCCGCCAGCAGATTTACCTTTACCGCATGCAGGCCGGGCCATACGCCGGGCGGGACCTCGAAAGCCAGCAGCGCCTGTTGCTCGATCAGGTGCAGGAAGCCAGCAATCAGGTGCACAGCATTGGCGCCCCGGTCCCTTATCTGCAGCTCAGCTTTACGACTGAGCCGGTCAAGCCGCCCACCGACCGCCCCGAAGACGATGGCTACTCGGTGCTCTCCGGCGACGACTACGTGCGCCTGCGCGTCATCCCGCAGACCGAGTGGTATCTGCGCAGCCTGAACGCCAACTACGCGAAGCTGCGGCGCTGGCGGATCGCGATTCTGGTGGTTGCCGGGGCCAGCTCGGCGCTGGCGGCGCTCGGCGGCGAGCCGCTGGTCGCCGTGACGACGGCACTGGGGATGGCGTTCGCGCAGTACGTCGATTTGAAGATGTACGGCCACACCTACGCCAACTACCACCACACTGCCGGGCGATTGATCGACGAGGTCAGCGAGTGGCAGATCCTGCCGCCGGAGCGCCGCCTGGACCCGGACGTGGTCGGGCCGTTCGTGGATCGGATTGAGCGCATCTTCGAGGACGAGCGCAACAACTGGATGCGGCAGGCTGTCCAGGCGCAGACGGCCAACGAGCAGGCGCTGATGAAGCAGCTTGGGCGCGAACCGTTCCGGATCAACGCGCTGACCTTCTCCACGCTGCCGCAGTCCGCCGATCACGCGCCGGACCGGGGCGCAACCCCGCCGGACGACACGCCCCCGCCGTCCACACCCTGACCTGCCCTCTTCGACGATCGACGCAGCCCGGCGCGCAAAACGCCGGGTTTTTGTGCCTCGTGCCGCGCCAAAATGTGCTACAATGGCGCGGTCGATCCAGGCTTGCAACACGCTTCAGGAGACTGCGCTGTGGAACTGCTGCCCACCCAACTCGCCGCCCGTATCCGCACGGCTATCGAGGCCGCCCAGGCCGCCGGCGCGCTGCCGGACTTCGCGCTGCCCGAAAGCATTCCGGTGCAGCGCAGCGCCAAACCGGAGCTGGGGGACTACGCCAGCCCGGTCGCGCTGCAACTCGCGAAGCTGGCACGCCGCAAGCCGCTGGACGTGGCCGAGGCTATTGCCGCGCATCTGGCGCCGGGCGGGGCGGTGGGCGCGGTCGAAGTCGCGCCGCCGGGCTTTCTCAACTTCCGGTTGGCGGATGACTGGCTGCTAGCACAGGTCGACGCGATCATCGCGGCGGGGGATGAGGTCTTCACGCTGGCGATCGGGCGCGGGCAGCGCGCGCAGGTCGAGTGCGTCAGCGCCAACCCGACCGGGCCGATCACCGTCGGGCGGACGCGCGGCGGCGTGATCGGCAGCACCATGGCGAACATCCTGCGCGCCCTCGGTTACGAAGTCGAAATGGAGTACTACTTCAACAACGCCGGGCGCCAGATGCAGCTTCTCGGCCAGAGCCTGCAGGCGCGCTATCGCCAAGCGCTCGGCCTGCCGGCGGACTTCCCGCCCGAAGGGTACCAAGGCGAATACCTGGCCACCATCGCGCAGGAACTGATCGCGCAGCACGGCGATGCACTGCGCGACGAGCCGTGGCAGCGGTTTAAGGACGAAGCCGAAGCTGCCATCTTCAAGTGGATCGAGCGCTCGCTGGCGCGTGTCAATATCCGTTTCGACGTGTTCTTCAACGAAAACAGCCTGTACGAAGACGGCAGCGTGTGGAAGGTGCTGGATCTGCTTGAGGCGCGCGGCTATGTCTATCACGCCGTCACGCGCGAAGGGGCCGGCGAGGAAGAGCGCGCGAAGGTCCCGCCGGACGCCAAAGACGCGATCTGGTTCCGTTCGACGCGGCTGGGCGACGAAGAAGACCGCGTGCTGGTCAAATCCACCGGCGAGCCGACTTACGTCCTGCCCGACATCGCCTATCACATCAACAAGCTGGAGCGCGGCTTCACGTATCTGATCAACGTCCTGGGTGCGGACCACATCATCGAGGCGCAGACGGTGGCGCGCGGGCTACAGGCAGCGGGCTACGATCCGGGGCCGGTTCACGTGCTGCTGCACCAGTTCGTTACGCTGGTGGAAGGCGGCGAGACGCGGCGTATGAGTACCCGGCGCGGCGAATACGTCACGCTCGACGAGCTGGTCGATGACGTCGGGCCGGATGTGGTGCGCTATTTCATCCTGGCGCGCAGCCCGAACAGCCACCTGGAGTTCGACCTCGACCTGGCACGCAAGCACGCCAACGAGAACCCGGTCTTCTACATCCAGAACGCGCATGTGCGCTGCGCCGGGATCTTCCGCCAGGCCGCCGAAGCAGGCCTGACCGACGAAGGCGCCGATCTGTCGTTGCTGGGCGAGCGCGAGCGCCAGTTCATCACCAAACTGCTCGAAATGCCGGAAGTGCTGGTCGAGGCGTACGAGGAGCTGGCTCCGCACAAGCTGGCTTTCTACGCCCTCGACCTGGCGCGGCTGTTTCACCCGATGTACGAGGAAGTGCGCGTGCTGCACAGCGAGGTTCCGCTCGATCTGGCGAAAGCTCGCCTGCGTCTGTACCGCGCCGCCCGGATCGTGTTCCGGCGCGCGCTGACGCTGATGGGCATGTCCGCGCCGGACGTGATGTAATGCCAGCAATCGCCTAAGAGAGCAACCATCCCGAAGGAGTCGCATCCCCTTGACCATCAAACCCGACCACTGGATCCGCAAGATGGCGCTGGAGCACCGCATGATCGAGCCGTTCGTCGACAAGCAGGTGCGCAACGGCGTGATCAGCTACGGTGTCTCGTCGTACGGGTACGACATTCGCATCGGCAACACGTTCAAGATCTTCACCAACGTTTTCAGCGCGATCGTCGACCCGAAGAACTTCGACCCGAAGTCGATGGTCGACTACGTGGGCGACGTGTGCATCATCCCGCCCAACTCGTTCGTGCTGGCGCAGACCGTCGAATACTTCCGCATCCCGCGCAACGTGCTGACGATCTGCGTCGGCAAGAGCACCTACGCGCGCTGCGGGCTGATCGTCAACGTCACGCCCTTCGAGCCGGAATGGGAAGGGTACGTCACGCTGGAGATCAGCAACACCACGCCGCTGCCCGCCAAGATCTACGCCAACGAGGGCATCGCGCAGGTGCTGTTCTTCGAGGCGGACGAGGTGTGCGAAGTGTCGTACGCGGATAAGAAGGGTAAGTACCAGGGCCAGCAGAACATCGTCCTGCCGAAGGTCTAATCTCGCCTGATGAGCCTGCCCGAATCCCCCGCCGACCTGACCGGCGCCCCCTTACCCGCGGACCCCGCGCCGCCGGACGATCTGCCCCCGGTCGATCCGCGGCTGCTGGCGCTGCGAGCGGCGCTGGCCGGCATCATGACGGTGGCCGGCGAGTATCATGGCCGCCAGCCCAACCAGGGCCGGATCTACATCTTCCGCGGCAAACTCACGCAGCCGCCGCAGAGCGCCTTCGCCCTGCTCAAAGAGCGTTTTCACCCGCTCGACTTCCGGCCCATGCTGTCCAACGAGCGCGGTGAGGACGCGGTCATCGCCATCGAAGGGCTGGATTCCGAGCGCCCGATCCGGACGCGGCCCTGGCTGCATCTGGCGCTTCTGCTGCTCACCGTCCTCACCACCACCGCGATGGGCGCTGCCCTGACCGGCATCCCCAGCGGGGAGATCCTGCGCGCCATCCAGGCGCAACGGTGGCACATCGTCTGGCCGGCGCTGCGCGACGGGCTGCCGTTCTCGCTGACGCTGCTGGGCATCCTGGGCGTGCACGAGATGGGGCACTACGTCGCCGCGCGGCGGCACGGCATCCGGGTCACCCTGCCGTTCTTCATCCCGCTGCCGCTGCCGAACTCGCTGGGCACGATGGGCGCGGTGATCTTCATCAAAAGCCCGCTGCACAACCGCCGCGCCCTGTTCGACGTGGGCCTGGCCGGGCCGCTGGCCGGGCTACTCGTCGCCCTGCCGCTGTATCTGATCGGGCTGGGGATGCCGCAGACCGTCGGGCTGCCGCTGAGCTGGATCGAGATGGGCATCACGCGCGTCTCCAATCCGCCGCTGCTCTCGGCGCTGGCCGGGTGGGTCTATCCGGAGATCACCAATTTGGACCGGGTTGTGCTCTACGGGCACCCGATGGCGCTGGCGGCGTGGTTCGGCGTGCTGCTGACGGGGCTGAACCTGCTGCCGCTGGGGCAGTTCGACGGCGGGCACGTGGCCTATGCGCTGCTGGGACGGCGCGCCTGGCCCCTGGCGTACGCGACCTTCGCGCTGCTGATCGTGCTGGGCGTGATGGGCGCGTGGATCGCATGGCTGATCTGGGCGCTGATCGGCTTTTTCACCGGCCTGCGCCATCCCCCGCCCCAGGACGACCTGACACCCCTCGGCTGGTGGCGCGTGGCACTGGGGGTGCTGACTGCGATCCTCTTCGCGCTGATCATCGTGCCGGTCCCCTTCTACACCGGGTGACGCGACAGGTGCGTTTTACGGCGACGGGTTGTCGAACTCCGGCTGCCAGCGATCGGCGTCGGGCGCGTCCAGCGCGAACAGGCTCAGCAGCAGGCGGCTGCGCGCCGAGTAGTAGACGAGATAGGGCGCGCCGGGGCGCATTGGCACATCCGGCGGCGCGACATACGGTGCGAAGCTGTAATCGCCGATGATGTAGGTGAAGGGTAGCTCCGGCCGGTTGGTCGACGTCATCCGCACCTGAAGCGGTCCGCGCGCGTAGCGGACCGGCCGGGCGCTGAAGGCTTCGGGCAGGAACATACGGACGTTGGTGAAAATAATCCCCGCGAAGATCGCGAAGAACAGCAGCACAAACACGCCGATCAGCACGCTTCCCCACGACAGGGTTATGCCCTCGGAGAGCAGCAACGCGCCGACCTGCACCACCAGCGCCAGCGGACAGAGCAGCAATGCCAGCGCCACGCAGCCCGCGACGGCGACCGTCCGGCGCTGGGCAGGCGTCAGGCGGCCCGTACGGTTGACGGCAAGCCTGGTGGCCATCTCAGGCGAGGCCGGGAGCGCAGGTCCGGAATCGTCAAAGTGAGCCATGCGGGTCCTCAACTGGCAGTCAGCGCGGTGCGGGCATGGAGTATACCCAAACCGGCGCCGGGCGCTACGGGTTGACACGCGGGCGCGCGCGAAAGACGCGCCCTTCTTGTGTGGCGATGAGAATCCAACCTTCCGGGGTGATCGTGACGTCAATCGGGTGCTGCGGGAAAAACCCGCGCCCGGCGATGGAGATCCCCGCCAGCGAACGGTGCTGGATGGGCGGAGCGCTGCTCGGCACGACCGGGTCCAGTGCTCCGGTTGGCTGGCCGTCCGCGAAGTCCACCGCCACCAGCGCATAGCCCGCCGGCTCGACCAGACTCCACGAGCCGCTCAGCACGACGAGCAGGTCGCCCTGCCACAACGCGAACCCGTCCGGAAGAGGGAGATAGAACGCTGCCGCAGCCGGGGCGCTCTGCACCGGGAGCAGCACGGCGGGCGGCTGCATCCCGGCGCATTCCGGCGCGTCGGGCGCAGACAGGGCGCGATCGCCGGGGCAGGCCGGGAAGCCGTAATCGCCGCCGGGCACGACGCGGTTCAGCTCCGCCGGGGCTTCGGGGCCGCCCCCGTCAACCAGCCACAGCTCGCCCGTGTCAGGATGCCACGCCAGACCGCCCGGCCGGTAGAAACCGGTCGCTTCCTCGCGCTCGTCCGAGCCGTCGAGCGCGAAGCTCAGCAGGCGGCCAGGGCGCGCCTCGCCCGCGTCGCAGCGCAGGCAGCCCGCCCCCACGCCCACATACAGCCGGCTGTCGGGGCCGACCGCCAGCGCGCCCGGCCAGAAGCCGGTGTCATAGGGCAGCGCGTCGACCAGCAACGTGTGCGTCTCGAACCGGCCGTCTCCGTTTGTGTCGTCCAGCCGCGG
>DYEN01000072.1 GCA_020725705.1 Anaerolinea sp. | reverse complement strand
GCCAGCTTCGCTCCAGGCGAGAGTTGTTTCGGGTGGCGGGCGCCGTGATGGCGCTCGCCGCTGTCGGTCTGGCCTATGAGGTGACGCTCACACGGCTGTTCTCCCTTATCTTCCAATACCACTACGTGTTTCTGATCGTGTCGCTGGCCGTCTTCGGCCTGGGGATCGGTGCCGCGCTCGGCTATCTGACGCGCGGGCGCGCCCAGGCCGGGGCGCTTGGCCCCGTCGCGCTGGGGCTGAGCGCGGCGCTGATCGGCACGGCGGTGGCCCTGGCGGCGATCCGCTCGGCCAGCCTGACCGGCCTCGCCGCGGCGATCGGGCTGGTGCCGTTCCTGGTGCTGGGCTGGCTGAATGCCACCATCTTCGGGCGCTATGCTCCCCACAGCGCGCTGCTCTACGGCGCGGACCTGTTCGGCGCGGCGCTGGGGCTGGCTGCGTCTTTGGCGCTGGTCCAGACGGTGGGCGCGTTCGGCAGCGTGCTGGCGCTGGCGAGCGTGGTCGCTCTGGCGGCGGCGCTGCTGGCCTGGGATGGGCGGCGCGCGGTCCTGCTGGCGGCGGGGACTCTGGCCGTGCTGGGGGTTGGACTGGCGGCGGCGGACGTGGTGCGCTTTGACCCCGCCGCCTTGCGCGATGCCCCGCCGGACAAGACCATGACGCACGTGCTGCGCGACCCGGCGGCCCGGGCGGAGCTGATCGACACCCGCTGGAGCGCCTTCGCGCGGGTGGACCTGGTGCGCATTGCCGACGAGGCGCTGCGCTACGTCTTCACCGACGGCGGGGCAGGCAGCGTCATGGTGCGCTATGACCCCGCCAACCCGGATGAGGCGGCCTGGCTTGAGGCCAACACCGATAATCTGCCGTTTGCCATCGCGCCCCGCCCCCGCCGCGTGCTGATCCTCGGCGCAGGCGCGGGCAAGGACGTGATCCAGGCGCGTCTGGCCGGTGCCGAAGCGATCACCGCTGTTGAGATCAACCCGACGATGGTCGCGTTGACCAACGACTACGCCGGGTACACCGGCGATGTCTTCCGCCT
>DYEN01000008.1 GCA_020725705.1 Anaerolinea sp. | reverse complement strand
CAGGCCGTCCGGCGCTGCCCGCTGCACCGGGTCTCGCACGCCGCGAGGGGCCGACAGGCCAGCCACGCCCGTTCGCCGACGACCGCACCCGAGATGTGCGCCCAGGCCCCGCTGAGCAGGAGCCGGGTCCCACAACCGCGCTGGGAGTCCCCACCGACCGCCCGCTAACCGCCCGGCCCGCCGCCGAGCCACCGGACCACGAACGCGGCGAGCGCGCTCCGGCCCTCGGCAGCGACTTTACCCGCAAACCCGCCGGCCCTGCGTTCAGTCCGCAGGTGGGGAGTGTCCCGGAGAAACCCCTCCAGCGCAGCAGTGGGCGCCGACCGTTCGCGTTTGACGAGACCGACGATGAGGATCGCGCGCCAGACGAGGTCCCGGACGACGAGGCCGATGACGTGCAGTATGTGGACTTCGATGACCTCTAGCGATCGTTCGCGTGATGGGGCGGCGATCGGTCGGCTGATGCGGCGGCGGGAACATCGGAAGCATCGCGGCGCGAGCGGTAGCCGAGCAGGAAAATCCCCAGCGCAACAATGCCCACCATCACCACCAGCGCGATCAGTTTGAACACGCGGCTGGCAGTGACCAGCGCGATTGCTCCAAATAGCGTGCAGAAAAGGTAGTAGCCCAGCACGATCTGCCGCTGCGACAGCCCGGCGTCGAGCAGGCGATAATGCACGTGCCCCCGGTCGCCGAAAACCGGATTGCCGCCGGCACTGATGCGCCGCACGATCTGCCACGCCACGTCAACCAGCGGCAGCCCCATGACCAGCAGCACGGTTGCCATTTTCGCCCCGCCGATGATGCTCAGCACGCCCACCGTAAAGCCGAGGAACAGCGCCCCGTTCGTGCCCATGAACACGCGGGCCGGGTGGAAATTGTACGGCAGAAAGCCGAGCGTCGCGCCCAGCAGTGCCAGTGGCAACAGGCTGACGCTGGTCTGATTTAGCTGAAAAGCCGCGTGCAGAAAGATCATCAGGGACGCAACCGCGCAGACACCCGCTGCCAGGCCGTCCAGCCCGTCGAGCCAGTTGACGGTGTTCATCATCAGCCCTAGCCAGAACAGACTGATCGTCACGGTGACCACAAAGGGCCATTCCGGCGTCCGCTCGCCGGTGAGCGGGTTGTTGAACTGCTCGATGAAGATCAGGAAGGCGACTGCAATCGCGGCGGCCAACAGTTGGGCGATATACTGCGGCAGGGGGCCAAAGTCACGCCGGTCATCCAGAATCCCGAACAACCAAATGAACGTCCCGCCCAGGATCATGCCGGTGAGCCGGATGATCTCCTTGTCGTCGGTGCGCTCCACCGGCAAGAACTGCGCGACGATCACAGCGATCATGAACGCGGCGTACATCGCCAGCCCGCCGAGCTTCGAGGTCGGGCGCGGGTGCCGGTGACGCCCACGTGGGACATCGACGATCCCGCGCCGGATGCCGAGCCGGGCAGCGAGTGGAGTGAGCAGCAGCGACAGCCCGAACGACAGCCCGAACACAACCGCAAACGACAGCGCGTGCCCGGCCGGTATGTCAGGCATCAGACGACTCTCCCCCTACGCTCCACGCCTTCAGGCAAGTCGCTCACACGCTGCACGGCCTGTCTATCCTGTGCCAAACTGCCGGTCGCCCGCGTCGCCTAGGCCGGGCACAATAAAGCCGCGCTCGTTGAGGTGATCGTCGACCGCGGCCAGGTGAATCGGCAGGTCCGGGTGCGCCGATGACAGGGTTTCGATCCCTTCCGGCGCGGCGATCAGGCCCACAAACTTGATGCGCGAAACGCCCCACTCCTTCAGCACCTGCACCGCCGCTGCCGCCGAGCCGCCTGTCGCCAGCATGGGATCGAGCACCAGGCAAACCTGGACGGTTGGTTCGACCGGCAGTTTGTTGTAATACGAGACGGGGCGCAGCGTTTTCTCGTCGCGATAAATCCCCAGATGCCACACCTGCGCCCCCGGGATCATCTCATGGATCCCCTCCACCATGCCCAGACCGGCACGCAGAATGGGCACCAAGCCGACCGCTTCCTGAAGATGGTAGCCGGGT
>DYEN01000071.1 GCA_020725705.1 Anaerolinea sp. | reverse complement strand
CCGGTCCTGCCGGGCGAGTTCGACAGCCAGATCATTTACACGGTCGTCGCCGGCGATACGGTCGCACGGCTGGCGCAGCGTTTCGGCAGCACAATCGAGGCCATCGCCCGCGTCAACGGGCTGAGCAATCCGGGACTGATCTACGTCGGCCAGACGCTGATCATCCCGATTCGCAGCGGGACATTCCCGCAGCCGCCGACGTTCACCCCCGCGCCGATCTATCCGACCGCCGCGCCGCCCATCTTCCCGACCGCCGCACCCCCATCGACCGGGCTGGGCACCTACACCGTCCAGCGCGGCGACACCCTGTCGACCATCGCGGCCCGGTTCAACACCACGGCCGCCACGCTGGCCCAGTTGAACAACCTGGTCAACCCGAACCTGATCTACGCGGGGCAGGTGCTGCGCGTGCCGGGTGCGTCCGTTCCGGCCCCGGCGCCGCCCCCGGCCCAGCCGATCATCCACAACGTCATGCCGGGGGACAATCTGACGCGCCTGAGCCTGATTTACGGCGTGCCGGTGGATGCGATCCTGCGCGCCAACAACCTCGCCAATCCGAACCTGATCTTCGTGGGGCAGCGGCTGGTCATCCCGCGATGAGCCGGACGCGCGCCATCCGCAACGCCGAAACAGGGCAGCTTGTGCTGGCACGGGCTGCCCTGGCCGATACCTTCTTCAAGCGCTGGCGCGGCTTGATGCTGCGCCGCCAGCTGGACGAGGACGAAGGGCTGCTGTTCACCTTTCACCGCGAGAGCCGGAGCGAAAGCTCGATCCATATGTTTTTCGTGGGGTTCCCCATCGCGGCGGTGTGGCTGGACAACGGCGGCGTGGTGGTCGATGCCAAGCTCGCCAAACCGTGGCGCCCGTACTACGCCCCCGCCCGCCCGGCCCGCTATCTGATCGAGGCGCCGCCCGGCCTGCTGGAGCGTGTGGCGATCGGGGACCGCCTGGCGTTCGACGACGCGCACACCGGCACCACGCCTCAGCGCGAATGAACACTGCCCGGTCCGGGCGCCTACGACACAAAGCCGGGACGGTCTAGCCGTCGATCTCCGCCGTCTCGCGCTGCTTCGCGCCGGCATCCGCGATCTCGCGCCCGTCCTGCGCCAGCCGCAGCCGCAGCGTGACGCGCGTCCCCCGCCCCTCGACGCTGTCCAGCGCGATCGTGCCGCCATAATGTTCGACCATGGCGCGCACCGCCGCCAGCCCGATCCCGGTCCCAATCACGCGCGATTTCCTGGCGTTCGAGGCGCGGAAGAACTCGTCGAAGATGCGCGGCAGGTCATCCGCCGGGATGCCCATGCCCGTGTCTTCCACGGTGACGCTCGCCCATCCCGCCGGGCGGTCCACCGCCCAGCGCACTGCCACCTCGCCACCGGACGGCGTGTATTTGATCGCGTTGTTGATTAGGTTGCTGAAGACCATGCTCAGCCCCGGATCGGTCGCCAACACACTCGCCGGCTCTCCCGGCTGCACGCGCAGCATCACAGACTTCTCCTCGGCCAGCGGGCGCTCGCGCTCGACGGAGTCGGACAGCGCCGCGCCGAGATCGACCGGCTCCAGCGGGCGGCGCGAGAGCGTTGCTTCGCGGCTGGCGGCGTAATCGAGCAGATCGTCAATCAGCTCGCGCAGGCCGTCAAGCCGCTCGGCGACGCGCTGGATGATCACCGCCTGGGGTGGGGTCATCTCGTCCAGATAGCCTTGCTCGACGGTGCGTACCAGCGCCAGGCTGGACGCGACCGGAGCGCGCAGCTCGTGCGTGGCAGCGCGGGTAAAAGCGGCCTGCGCCTCGCTCATGGCACGGATGCGCGCTTCGCGCTCGCGCAGGCGCTGCGCCTGCCGGGCGACCAGCTCCGCGACGGTGAGCGCGGTTGTCGTGAAGAAGAACAGCACCGCCAGAATGTACTCGCCCCGGCGGTAGAGATCGGTGTCCAGACCCAGGCTGTGCAGCGACACATGCGCCAGCGTCCCGCCGCTTTCCAGCGCGGCCAGCCCACCGACCAACGCCGCCGCCAGCAACGCCAGCGCCCGCGCTCCACGCGGCGCCAGGATCGTCCCTGCCAGCGCGACATGAATGACGAAGTAGATCAGGGCCGGGCTGGTGATCCCGCCGGTGAAATGCACCAGGGCGGTCATCGCCGCCCAGTCCAGCGCGATCTGCACCCACAGCATGCGCCGCGCCACAGGCAGCGGGCGAATGGCGCGCTGCAGTTCCCACGCCAGGGCGGCGTTATACGTCAGGACAGCCGCGCCGATGGCAAACAACACCGTCCAGGGCAGGGCGATGCCCAGCCCCCACCGGGCGACCGCCGTCGCCAACAGAATACCCAGCCCGGCTGCCCATCGCAGCGCGATCAGCAGCCAGGCTGTCGACGCCAGCGCATCATCCGGCTGCCGGCTGCCGGACAGTTCCGGCGCAGGGCCGGAGCCATGCCCCTGCATCGGATCGCTCACTCAGACGGGAGCAGTTTGTGGACTTCCTCTAGCAGCCGCCGCGGATCGACGGGTTTCTCAAGGAACGCCTCGACCGGCAGATAGTCCGAATCGGGCCGGAAGCGCAGCGGCGTGGTCTGGTGCACGGCGGTCACCATCACGATCGGGATGCGGCGCAAGGCTTCGGGCGCGTCCGGCCCGTGTAGCTCCTGCGCAAGCTGGAACCCGGCTGTGTGCGTGCCCATCATCACGTCGAGGATGATCAGGTCTGGCAGCAGCGCTTTCGCTTTCTCCAGCCCTTCATCTTCATTCAGGGCGTCAACCACCTCGAACCCGGCACGCTCCAGGGGCAGCCGCATCGCCAGCAGAACGTCGGGATCGTCGTCAATCACAAGGATTTTCCGCGCCATTCTCTTGTTCACTCCTGAGTTCGCCCAGCAGGGCATCCACCAGTTCGGGTAGCGCGCGCTCAACCGCCGGGCTGAGGGGACGATCCCACTCCAGGTGACCGGGCTGCACGCCGAAGATCACAACCTCAGGCGGCAGCATCCCCAGCGTTTCGGCCAGCACCAGCGCGTCGGTCAGATCGGTCTGGTGCAGCGAGAACGCGCCGCCGTGCGGAATTGGGCGCGCCTCGTGCCAGACGAAGCGGCGGATCGTGCCGGGCGCCAGCCCCATCGGCACCGCATCGACCACCACAGCCCGCCGGTAGCCGTCCAGCGCCGGGATCAGCCCCAGGCCGGCCGTCCCGCCGTCGAGGACCGTCACGCCCGGCGGCAAGTCCGGATGGCCTTGCAGGCGTTGCACGGCCAGCACACCGACCGCGTCATCGCCCATCAGCAGGCTGCCAACGCCCAGCACCAGCGTGCCACCAGCGACCGTCTTCGGCTGATGCGCCATCGCGCACTACCTCTCAGCCACCGGAGCGAGGGCCTCGCGCCCTCGCCCACAGCGCGTCATTTGCCCACAAACTCGACGTTGAGGAAGTGCGTCGAGCACGAGATGCACGGGTCATAGGCGCGGACCAGCATCTCCAGCCGGTGCGTGATCACGTCTTCCGGCTCGCTGAGCAGCGTCGGCACCAGCGCGCGCATATCGCGGTCGATGTTGCCGAGGTTCTGCCCGGTCGGGATCACGCAGTTGGCTTCCTGGATCAGCCCATCCTCGCCGATCTGATACTCGTGGAAGAGCACGCCGCGCGGCACGTCGACCGCGCCCACGCCCCGTGCCCCCGGCCGCAGCGTGACCGGCGCCGGATCTTCGGGCACAATCCCGCGCTCCAGGGCCGTGTCCAGCAGCCGGATGACATCTTCCACGCAGTGCACAATCTCGACCACCTGCGCCACGCTGTTGTAGTACGGCTTAAAGCAGGGCGCGCTCAGGCCCAGGTGCGCCGCGGCGGCCTGTGCACGCGGGTGCAGGTGCATGTGCTTGAGGTTGAAGCGGGCCAGCGCCCCGACCATATAGCTTTCGCGCTGGTGAGCGGTGTGCTTGGCGGTCGAGTGCACGGCCAGCCGCTCGTTAGTCACCTGGCGGTATTCGTCCACCGGGCGCGGCGGGTGGTCGGTGCTGCCGATCATGCCGTCGATAAAGCCGTAGTCGTCCGGCTGGACCAGCGCGACAAACTCGGTTTCGCGCTCGAACTGCGGGTAAGGCAGCGTCGCGAACAACTCAACGGTAGCGTCCACATCCGCCCGCAGCGCCTCGGCCCGCTCGCGCAGGGCCTGGACCTGCTGGCGGCTGGGGAAGTGCGTGAACCCGCCGACGGTCATCGCGATCGGGTGGGTGTGCCGGCCCGCAAACGCCGCGCACAGGTCGCCGGCGAACTGCTTCATGCGCAGCGCGCGCTTGACAATGTCCGGATGGCTGGTCGCCAGCGGGATGACGCTGCCCACGCCCAGGAAGTCCGGCGCGACGAGCATATACACGTGCAGGATGTGGCTGTCGAGCATCTCGCCGTGCATAACCAGCCGGCGCAACAGCACGGTCTGATCGCTGAGCTGGACGCTCAGGGCACGCTCGGTGGCACGCAGGCTGGCGGTGGCATGGCCACAGGCGCAGATGCCGCAGATGCGGCTGGTGATGTGCGACGCCTGGGTATAGGGCCGCCCGCGCAACATCGCCTCGAAGAAGCGCGGAGTCTCGATGATCTCCAGCTCGCAGCGTTCCAGCGTGCCGTTGCGCACGTCCACCACGATGTTGCCGTGCCCTTCGACGCGCGTGACATGATGGACATTGATGCGAACCTGCGAGCCGTTCACGGCCTCAGGGGCGGGCTGGGTGCTTTTTCGGGTCATCGATTCAAGCCTCCTTCGGCGCGGCAAAGGTTGATGCCGGCAGTGCTTCCGCGTCCGCAGCGTGCCGACGGTGGCCGTTGCCGTTGATCTGGCTCAGCGGCGCGTCGACACCCATCGCTGCAAGCTGGTAGTAGTTGAACATCGTGAACTGCGCGTCGATCTCGACATCGGACAGGCCGTGCCCGCGCAGAATTTCGCGCATATACGTGAAGTTCGCTTCGGAAATGAAACCGCGGCAACCCTCGCAGCCGTCGCCGTGGCTGGGGCAGATCGCGTGGCAGCCCGCCCGCGTGATCGGCCCCAGGCAGGGCTTGCCGAGCTTGTTCAGGCAGGCGTTTTCGGCCAGCTTGCACTCCACGCACAGGGGGTGATCGGGCAGCCTGGGCTTGCGCCCCTGTAACAGGTACTGGACCGTCCGCACAAACTCCTGACGGTCGATCGGGCAGCCGGGGATGGCGTAGTCCACCTCGATGACGTCGGAGATGGGCCGCGCCGGATAGCTCTCGTACAGGTCGCGCCCGGCCCGGCCGTAGACGTAGGTCTGGACGTCTTCGATGGGCCAGCGGTTCTTCATGGCGTTCACGCCGCCCAGATGCGCGCACGCTCCCAGCGCCACCACGATCACGGCCTGCTGGCGGATGGCACGCAAGCGCTGCTCGTCGCTCTCGCGCGTGCAAGACCCTTCGATGAAAGCGATCTGATAGTCGTCGCCCTTCTCGCTCATCGCCTCGCGGAACTGCACGATCTCCACCAGATCAAGCAGGCCGAGGTGCGTCTGCAGCGTATCGATCACGGTGAGCTGGCAGCCCTCGCAGCTTGTGAAATCAAAGAAGGCGACCTTCGGTTTGGCGAGCATCACAGCGCCTCCTCAAAAGCCAGCGCCTCGGCGTAGGTCCAGGCCGGGCCGTCCTGGCAGCTATAGCGGTGGTTCACCTGGCAGTGACCGCACTTGCCCACGCCGCATTTCATCCGGCGCTCAAAGCTCATCCAGATCTGATCCGGAGTCAGCCCCTTGCCCAGCAGCTCCATCACCACAAAGCGATACATCACCGGGGGTCCGATGGTGACCGCGATGGTCTTGAACGGGTTGATCTGCACACGCGGGAACAGGCGCGTGATCACGCCGATGTGGCCCACCCAGCTTTCATCCGGCCGGTCGACCGTGACGAACAGCTCGATGTCGTCGCGCTGGCGCCAGGCACGCAGCTCGTCGCGGAACAGGATCTCGGACGGGTTCTTGGCGCCGTAGAGCACGATCAGGCGGCCGTACTCTTCGCGGTTGTCCAGAATCTCGTCGATCAGCGAGCGTGCTGGGGCCATGCCCAGGCCACCGGGCGCGACCAGCACATCCTTCCCCTTGAAGACTTCCAGCGGGAACCCGCGTCCAAACGGGCCGCGGATTCCGATGTAGTCGCCCGGCAGGACGGTGTTGTGGATCACGCCGGTCAGGTCGCCCGCGTTGCGGATGCACAGCCGGAAGGTATCGAAGGTGCGGCTGGGCGAAGACATCACGCTGATCGGCGCTTCGCCCACGCCGGGGATCGACACCATCACGAACTGGCCGGGCCGGTGGCCGAGGTTCTGCCCGCCGGGCAGACGCACGGTGTAGACCTTCTCGAAGGCCGTCTCCGTCTGAACATCGACGACCTGGGCGATGGTTGGCAGGTAGATCGAGCTATGCCCGTTCACTGCGCGCGGGGTGGTGGTTGTCGTCAGGTTGCTTGCCATCTCGAACATCTTACGCCCCCGTTGCCGAACTGAGATCGATCTGCATCTCGTCATAGAGCGCGTTGAGGGTGCCGGGGATGGTGATATCCACCAGGCACGCGCGCTGGCAGCGGCCGCAGCCGGTACAGCCGGTGATGCCGTGCACCTGCTGGATGTACTTGCCTTTGCGCATCATGCGATGGCGCACGCGCGACGCTTTGCTGCCGCGGAAGTTGTGCCCGCCCGCCACCAGTGCGAACTCGCGGAGCTGGCACGAATCCCAGATCCGGGTGCGCTCGCCTTCTTCCATATTCAGCGCCATCTCGTCCTGCACGTCGAAGCAGAAGCAGGTCGGGCAGACATTGGTACACGAGCCGCACGCCAGGCAGCGCTCGCCCAGCGTGTCCCAGATATGCGAGCCGTAATTGATCGCCATCAGCGAGGGGATCTGATCCTTGGTCATCTTCAGGCGGTGGCGGAAGTGCGGCCATTTAGCCGAGAGCGTCTGGCTCAGCCGGCGAATGTCGTCGGTCGTCGCCAGATGCGCTTCAACGTTCGCCAGTAGCAGGCGCTCACCCTTTTCTGTGCCGGTGTCGATCAGGTAGTTGTCGTCCACCGCCGTCATGTGCAGGTCATAGACCGGCGGCGCGGTCAGCGTGCCCATGTCCTTGCAGAACGACGCGTCATCGCACGGACGCAGGCACTCGATCCCGATGATGTAAGTCTGCTCGCGGCGCGCGCAATAGTGCTCGTCCTTGTACCCCTGCGAGAACACCTTGTCGTAAAGCACGATCCCGTGCATGTCGCAGGTGTGCACGCCGAAGATCACGGTCGGCTGCACATCCTGGAAGACCGGCTCAACCTCGATCTGCTGGGTGCCGTCTTCTGCGTTGCCCGTGCGGAAGGTGAAAAGCGTCTCGCGCTGGGGAAGCAGGTACTTCTTGGGGGGCAGAATGGTGGTGGGATACTCCAGCACCAGTTCGTCGGCGGAGCGGATGTCGGCAAACGCATAGCCGGTCTCCGTGCGGACGGGGCCTACCACCCGGAATCCGGCGCGCAGGTTGTCGACAAACCCCGGCAGCCGCTCTTTGGGGAGAATGTATAGGCTCATGGTAACTCCACTGTGGGACCACAGGAAAACGGACGGAACTGGTCTTCAAGAAAAAAACACGCTCTTGATTCCGAGGCTCTAACCTCATGATATAGGCTAGCAGGACCTGCGCGCCTGACCAGTGGCGCTTGGCGCCCTTAATCGTGACGGAAGGCATATTTGTGAAAGAAAGCGCAATTAGACGAGAATGTGCCGGGCGCAGACGTTCACAGCCCGGCACGGGAGGCGGACACGTGCTGCAGCGAGGGCGCGCTCAGTAAGCGCGTTCGATCAGAAAGGCGGCCAGATGCCGGATCTGCGCCTGGGTCTTGTTCTCGATCCCGGTGCGGTCCAGCGCAGCGAGGGCACGCTCGTAGTAGCCCTGGGCGATACGCTCGGTCGCGGCGGCGGCGCCCACCCGCTCCAAAATCCCCAGCACGGCGGCGATCGCCTCATCGTCGAGCGCCTCGCGGGCGTAGAGTGTACGGAGCGTGGCCCGGTCATCGGGGGTGGCCTGCGCAAAGGCGACCAGCACCGGGTACGATTTCTTCTTGTCGCGCAGGTCGCTTTTAGCAGATTTGCCGGTCAATGCTTCCTCGCCCCAGATGCCCAGCGCGTCGTCGCGGATCTGGAAAGCGATCCCCAGGTTGCGAGCGAACTCGCTGTAAGCCTCGACCACCGCTTCGCTGTCGGTGCTGAGCAGCGCGCCGATCCGCGCCGCCGCCTCGATCAGCGTGCCGGATTTGTGCGCGATCATTGTGATGTAGTCGTCTGGCGCGACGTGCTCGCGCGTTTCAAAGTCGATGTCCAGCACCTGCCCCTCGCACGTCCACAAGCACGCCTGGGACAGCGTCTCCACCGCGCGGACGACCTTGTGCGCCGGGACGCCGCGCCGCAGCAGCCGCGTGATGGCGATGTTGGACAGCGCGTAAAGGCCGTCACCCACGTTGATCGCCTGCGCTTGCCCCCAGCGCGTCCAGACGGCGGGGCGGTGACGCCGCTCGACCGATCGGTCCATCACGTCGTCGTGGATCAGCGTAAAGTTGTGCAGCATCTCCAGCGCGGCAGCGGCGGGCAGGATCGGGCGGTAATCGCCCCCGACCGCCTGCGCGACGAGAGCCATCAGCAGCGAGCGGACCTTCTTGCCGGTCACGCGCTGGTATTCGGCGTGCGCGTCCGGCGGCAGGTCCCAGCCGAACTGGTAATCCACGATGGCCCACAGCAGCGGGGCAACTGGCCGCTGCTCGGCGCGAATGGCGCGCATCTCGGCGTCGATCGCGGCGACGATCGGGCCGAAGGTCGCGTCGTAGGCAAAGGCAGACATGCCGGGTCCTTTCCGGGTGGGTCGAGGGTCGCGCTGTCTGTTATCGCACGAGCGGCGCCGCCGCGCCAGCCCTCCGCGCGATCGCAGATGGTTTTCTCATACGCTTATTATAGTCTCCTAATTGCCGACGGCCTGAAACCGATCTACACTCGCTACGGCAACCGGAAAGGGGACAGACTGTGAGCATTTCGCCTCAGCACACGATTCGCGTTTCGGCGCCCGGCAAGCTGATGTTGCTCGGCGAGCACGCGGTGGTCTACCGGCGTCCCTGCCTGGCAACGGCAATGGACGCGCGCCTGCATCTGACTCTGAGCCTGGCCGAGCCGGACGATGGCCGCTTCACGATCTTCGCGCCGGATGTCGGCGTGGACGGCAGCCAGGGCCGGATCGCCGAGGCGTTCGCGGGCGGGCACGCGTTGGCGCCGGGCACGCGCTTCATCGAGAGCGCGCTGGCGGTCTTCTACGAGCGCACCGGGATCGCGCATGAATTGACGATCACCACCCACAGCGATTTTCCCAGCACGCACGGCCTGGGCAGTTCATCGGCGACCGTCGCCGCCATGCTGTATGGGCTGTCGCGGCTGTTCGACCTCAACCTGGACCCGGATGAGCTGTTCAGCCTGGGGCTGGATGCCGTGCGCCGCGTCCAGCAGCTTGGCTCCGGCTTCGACCTGGCAACCGCGATCTACGGCGGCACGCTGTTCTACGACAACGCGCGCCCGCGCCAAATCTTGCCGCTCAACACGCCTACGCTGCCGCTGGTGGTCGCTTACAGTGGGATCAAAGCGGACACGCCCACCATTGTCCAGCAGGTCGCGCAGCGGCTGGAAAGCTGGCCGGACACGATCAACGGCATCTTCGACGTGATGGCGCACATGGTCAAGGACGCGCGCTGCGCCCTGGAAGACGGCGACTGGGCACGCCTGGGCGAGCTGATGGACATCCAGCACGGGCTGCTGCACGCGCTGGGCGTCGATACCCAGGCAACGGCGCGGCTGGTCTTTGCGGCGCGGGCGGCGGGCGCCTACGGCGCCAAGTTGAGCGGCGCAGGCGGCGGCGACTGCGTCATTGCCCTGGCACCTGAGGATCGGCGAGACGCGATTGAGGCGGCGCTGGTCGAGGCCGGCGGCGAGATCATCCGCATCGCGCCCCACGCGCCCGGCGTGCGCGTCGAGGATTCGGAGAGCAGGCCGTGACCGGCAAGGCCACCGCGATAAGCTGCGCCAACATCGCCTTCATCAAATATTGGGGGCGTCGCGATCACGCGCTGCGCCTGCCCCTCAACAGCTCGATCTCGATGAACCTGGACGCGGCAACGACCACCACAACGGTTGCCTTCGACCCGGCGCTGGCCGCCGACTCGTTGACCATCCTCGACGCCGACACAACCGAGAAAGCGGCGCGGCGCGTCTTCGAGCATCTGGACCGCGTCCGCGATCTGGCCGAGATCACCACGCGGGCGCGCGTCGTGTCGCGCAATTCGTTCCCGATGGGCGCGGGGATTGCCTCATCGGCGTCGGCCTTCGCCGCGCTGACCGCCGCCGCGTGTGCAGCCGCCGGCCTGTCGCTGGACGAGCGCGCCCTCACCATCCTGGCGCGGCTGGGGTCCGGCTCGGCCTGCCGCTCGATTCCGGCGGGCTTTGTGGAGTGGCACGCAGGCGAGAGCAGCGCCACCTCGTTCGCCGAGCAAATCGCCCCGCCGGAGCACTGGGACCTGCGTGACCTGATCGCGATCGTCCAGACGCAGCACAAAGAGGTCGAGTCGAGCAAGGGGCACGAGCGGGCGGATCCCAGCCCCTTCGCGGCAGCGCGAGTGGCCGCGGCCGAGCGCGGCCTGCCGGTCGTGCGACGCGCCATTTTGCAGCGCGATTTCGAGGCACTGGGCGAAGAGACCGAGCAGGAAGCGATCCGCATGCACGCCGTGGCGATGACCTCGCAGCCGAGCGTGCTCTACTGGTCGCCGGAGACGGTGCGGATCATGCACGCCGTGCGCGCCTGGCGCGCCGAGGGCCTGCCCGCATACTTTACCATCGACGCCGGGGCGAACGTACACGTGCTGTGTCTGGGCGCAGACACGGACGAGATCGCCGGGCGGCTGCGCGCGCTCGACGGCGTGCAGGATGTGCTCGCCAACCGGCCCGGCCCCGCCACCCGCCTGATCGACGCGCACCTGTTCTGAGCAGCGAGCCGGCCGGGATCAAATCTGAAACCCCGGCCGGTAGGGCACCACTTTGCGGCGATAGTTCATCGCGTGGTGCAGCAGCCTGTGCTCCAGCGAGCGCCAGTCCTCGCTTTCGAGCACAGCGCGGATGGTGTTGAGGTCTTCCGCGACGAACTCGGCCTGGCGCAGCGGGCAGTTGCCCCACAGCGTGTGATAGACCTGGGCGAAATACAGCCCCATTCCCTGCGCAGCAGGAACGAAATCGTTCATGACAAACTCGTAGTACGCCTTGTGGTCCCCCGGCTTCAGATCATAAAACAACATCAACTTATAGCGCGGGATGATCGGTTGGGTCATGATGCGATGTCGTTTCCTGCGCGCTGCGTGCGGTGGATGAAGGGGCGCTACTGCCAGATCCCCGGAATAGCGGTGCCACACTCCGGGCAGCGCCCGCCCGTATCGGACAATCGATTCAGCGTGATCATGTAGCCCGTGCGCGCGATGAGCGTCGTGCTGCACGACGGGCAGCGCGTGTCTTCCCATTCGCCGCAGCGGCCCGGCAGATTGCCCGCGTAGACGTAGTGCAGCCCGGCCTCGGCCCCGATCTCGGCGGCCCGGATCAGCGTCGCCGCGCTGGTCGGCGGCGGATCTATCATCTTGTAATCGGGATGGAAGGCCGTGACGTGCCACGGGATATCGGGCGAGATGCTGGCGATATAGCGAGCGGCGTCGAGCAGTTCCTCGTTGCTGTCGTTGAAGCCGGGGATCACCAGCGTCAGCACCTCAAGCCAGATGCCCGCCTCGTAGACCCACCGGATCGTATCGAGCACGTTCTGGAGCACGCCGCCCAGCTCGCGCCGGTAGTGGCGGTCCTGCATCGTTTTCAGGTCGATCTTGTAGGCGTTGATCCACGGCTTGAGGTACTCGATCACCTCGCGCGTGCCGTTGCCGTTGGAGACATACATGGTCAACATGCCGGCAGGCCGCGCCTTCTGGAAAACCTCGACCGCCCACTCGGTGGTGATCAGCGGCTCGTTGTAGGTGCTTGCCACGGCGCGAGAACGGTAGCGGCGGCCCAGCTCGACCAGCTCGTCTGCCGAGATGGGGATAAAATCGCGCCCGGCCGCTTCGTCACGCAGTGTTTGCGAGATGTCCCAGTTCTGGCAGTAACTGCAACGGAAGTCGCAGCCGAGCATGCCAAAGCTGAGGACATTGCTGCCGGGCAGGACGTGGAAGAAGGGCTTCTTCTCCACCGGGTCCACCTGCAGGGCGCCAACGTACCCGCGTGGCACGCGTAGCGTGCCACCCTGATTAAAGCGCACCTTGCAGATCCCGCGCCGCCCATCCTTCAGCACGCAGCGATGGCCGCAGGCCAGGCAGCGCAGCTTCCCTTCGTCGGCATCGAGAACTTCAACCAACGCCTCGGCCGCCGGCGCCGTCATTTCATCAAGTCGTTGTTGCAGGGTGACGGTCCTGGACATCATTGGGCGCTCCCTCTTGCGTAACATCAACTTCCTGGCGGGAAGCCGTGTCCATTCCGACGGTAATCGTTATACAACGGTGAAAGTGCCGCGGCGAGGTGCCGCCAGTTCGGGCGCGCTGGCAAGGTAACTGGCCAGCGCATCCACCGCCCGCAGGCTCAGATCGCGCCGGTTCGATCCGTATTTGGGCGGGACGCCCTGCTCGGTGACAAACGCCGCAGTATAGGTTGCCGCGCGATCCACCGGCTGGCCGTCGATGAACAACTCTTGCAGGCGCGTGCCGGGCGGGTTCTCGACCTTGAGATAGGCGTTCAGCCCCAACGCCCGCTTGACGTAGCCGCCCATCTGGTCGTACGGGTCGCGCGCATAGGTGTGCTCGAAGTTCTCTTCCAGCATGGTCCACACCTCGTCACCGGACAGCTCGACCAGCGACACCGGCGGGTTGACCGGGATGATATTGTGCAGGTCGTTGCGCGTCACCGGCCCCGGTCGGACCGGCGCACCGTAGCGCCAGCCGTTCGAAAACGCCAGCCCCGCGCCGGTGGCGTGCTGCAACCCTTGCAGCAGGAAGTTGTCCATCGTCGATTCGAGCGATGTGCCTCGATGGAGCGGCGTGACGACCCGCCCGACGACGTCGCCCAGCTCGGCGCGGTACGGCGACAGTACATCCTCGACAAGCGCCTGCACTTGCGGGTCAGGCGCGATCCTCTCGTCGATGGTCAGCAGCGCGTGATCGAAATCCACCACACGGCCACCTTCGATCTCCAGATCGAGCCGGCCCAGGAACGCGCCATGACTGCCGGACTGGATCACCAATGTCTCGCCCGCGCGTGCGGGGCGATGAAGCCGGTTGTGGGTGTGACTGCTGAGCAGCACGTCGATGCCCGGCACTTCGCCCGCCAGCTTCATATCCTGCGGAAAGCCGAGATGCGACAGCACCACCACCAGATCAACGCGCTCTTCGTCGCGCAATTGCCGGATCAGCCCCGGCAGCTCGTCGTTGCCCAGGGTCAGGCGCAGCCCTTCATGGAAGCGCTCCGGCATGATCCGCTCCACGATGACCGCGGCCAGCCCGATCACGCCGACGCGCACCCCGCCAGCCTCAAGCACGCGCCAGGGCGGGAAGGGACGCTCGCCGGTAATTTGATCATAGCAGTTAGCGGCCAACAGGGGATAGGGCAGCATCCCGGCGATCTCGCGCAGGCGGTCCGGGCCGTACGCAAAATCCCAGTGTGCAGTCATGGCGTCGAAGCCCAGCGCCTGCAGCACCGGAACCAACGCCTCGCCTCGCGTCTGGACGGCGGCATAGGTGCCGTGCAGCGTATCTCCACCGTCGAAGGCCAGCACCGCTCCCGGTCGCTCGGCCCGGATCGCATTGAGCGCCGAGGCGACGTGCGCGTACCCGCCCGCCGTGCGATAGGTGGCACGGCTGCCCGCCCAGAACAGCTCCGGATGCGGCTCAAAGTAGGCATGGCTGTCGTTCATCTGGACGAGCGTCAGATGGCGAGCCATCGCAATCCTTCCGGTGGTTGATGGAAGCACGATTACCATTAGATTCTCGCAAAGCCGCGGCCCAATAACAAACAACCCCCTGGCCCGCAGAAGGTTGTTTAGCGCTCGCACTGCGCCCGGACGGCGCGCGGATCACAGATGGCTTCGCGTCAGACCGTTTCGAGGTGTCGCCCCTCTTTGGCGCGGCGCGCCAGCATCAGGATGTCGTAGGCACTCTGGCGCGCGCTCGAAGTCTCGGCGCCCAGCATCTCGGCCAGCTCGTCCACGCGCCCCTGATCGTTCAACAGCTCGACGCGCGTCACCGTGCGGCCGTCCTGCACATGCTTGGTGACGCGATAGTGCGCGTCGCCAAATCCGGCAAGCTGCGCCAGATGCGTGACGCACAAGACCTGGTGATGGCTGGAAAGCTGCCACAGCTTCTGCCCCACGACCGCGCCCACCCGGCCGCCGATCCCCTGGTCGATCTCGTCGAAGATCAGCGTCGGGACGCGGTCGGCGTAGGACAGCACGCTTTTCAGCGCCAGCATGATGCGCGCCGTCTCGCCGCCCGAGGCCACCTTGACCAGCGGGCGGAGCGGCTCGCCGACGTTGGCCGCCATATAGAACTCGATCTGGTCGATGCCGGTGGCGCTGAAGGCGTAACGCTCGCCCTCGATGTACACTCCGTCCGGGTCCGGCTCGCGCGTGATACGCACCTCGAAGCGCGCGCCCGGCATCTTCAAGTCGCCCAGCTCGCGCACAATGGCTTCGGTCAGGCGGTCGGCGGCCTCGCGCCGGACGCGGCTTAGCGCCGCCGCAGCGTCCCCGATCGTGTGCAGCAAGCGATTTTCCTCGGCGCGCAACGCGGCCAGGCGCTCCTCGCTGTGCGTAATAGACTCCAGCTCGGCGCGTGCCTGCTCGGCATGTGCCAACACGGCCTCGATTGTCCCGCCGTACTTGCGTTTGAGCCGGTTCAACAGCTCGACGCGCTCCTCAATTTCGTCCAGCCGGCGCGGCTCGAACTCGATCGACTCGCTGTACTGGCGCAGGGTGCGCGCCAGCTCATCGGCCTGGATGCTCAGCGTCTCGGCCAGGGTGTAGCTGTCTTCCAGGCTCGGATCGATCTTGGCGAGCTTGGAGAGCGCCAGCGCCACCCGTGCCAGCAGGTCCGTGCCGGCGACCTCGCCTGCTTCGCCCACCAGGGCATAATACGCTTCGTTCGCCAGCTCCGCGATCTTCTCGGCGTTGACCAGCCGGGCGCGTTCCTGCGCCAGCTCGTCTTCTTCCTCTGGGCGCGGATCGGCAGTGGTGATTTCCTCGACCTGGAACTGGAGCATATCAACGCGCCGGGCCAGCGCGGCCTCGTCGGTCAGCAACGAGTTGATCTCGGCCCGCACCCCGGCCAGCTCGTGAACCAGCCGGCGCACTTCCTCGCGCTGTTCCTCAACCCCCGCGTAGCGATCGAGCAGATAGAGGTGCTGGGCGGGACGCAACAGCGAAAGATGCTCGCCCTGGCCGTGAATATCGACCAGCAGCCCGCCGATCTCGCGATAGACGGCCAGGCTGCACGTCACGCCGTTCACCCGCGCGATGCTGCGCCCGTTGGAGCGGACCTCGCGCGTCAGGACGATCTCATCGGCGCTTTCGGTGTCCAGCCCTTCCGCTTCCAGGATGGCCTGGAGATCGTCGCGGATTTGGGGCGGCACCGAGAAGATGCCTTCGATCACGCTGCGATCGGCGCCACCGCGCACAAAGGTCGCGTCGGAACGCTCGCCCAAGAGCAAGTTGACCGCGTCGACAATGATCGACTTGCCCGCGCCGGTCTCGCCGGTGATCACCTGGAAGCCTGGCATCAGCCGGACGTCAAGCTCATCGATGATCGCAAAGTCTTTGATACGCAGCTCTTGCAGCATAGCTCTCCGTTACGACAGCCTCATCCGCCGGTTCAGTGAATGTCGGTCACTGATTCAGCGACAGCCGCAGCCCGAACTGGGCCGTCGCCGTACCCGTCGCCAGGAAGATGAAAATCAGCGTCGTCAGCGGGTTGACGAGCAGCGCGGGCAGCGCGCCTAGCACCACCCCCAGCGCCACGACCAGCCCCGTATAGCGCCCACGACGCTTGCGGGTCAGGGTACGGACCAGCGCGCCGATGGCACCGCCCACCGCCGACGACACAAAGAACGCGATGAAGATCGTGAAGAAACCAAACCCAAAACGCGCCAGCACAAACGCCCCGAAGAAACTCACCACCAGGCTCACCACGCCGGCGATGATGTAGTCGAAGAACTGGGCGTCGAAGAATTTGTCCTGCTGCTGGCGCACACACTCGCGGCAGCGGTAGCCGACCGGCGTCCGGACCGCGCACTTGGTACACATCGGGCGCCCGCAACGGTTGCAGCGCAGGGTTGCGGCTTCCTTCGGGTGAACCGGGCAGGTTACGACATCGTCTTCAGTTGTGGCACCGGGAATGGGTTCGGTTTCGGAAATCGTCATGAGCGTTCGTTAACTCAACTCGGCCGGCCAGGGCGGCCGACACCGTCATTGTGGGTTCTGGCGCGACACAACCAGGTTGTTGACCCGCTTCGGCTCCGGCCCGCTCGGCGCTCGCGCGGGCACGCGCGGCTCCAGCCGGTCCAGCAGCGAGCGGTAGAAGTAATTGCGGTCCCGCAAGCGCACAAAACGGCTGACGTGATCGCTGGCGCGGACGGTGACGTGATCCGATGATTCCAGGCTGGCGAGCAACTCGCCATCGACCGTCAGCACCACCTCGGTCGCCGTGTGCGGATCGACCACGACCTGGATCATCGCCCCCTGCGACAGAACCATCGGGCGATCCATGCTCAGGTGCGGGGCCACCGGCACCACCAGGATGTTCTTCAGCTCCGGCGGCAAGATCGGGCCGCCAACCGCCAGCGCGTAAGCCGTCGAGCCGGTCGCCGTCGCGATGATCAGCCCATCACCATGATAGGTCGTCGCCCAGGCCCCGTCGATATACGTATCCAGGCGAATCGACTTGGCGATCGCGCCGCGGCTGATCACCACATCGTTCAGCGCGTCACTGCTGCCCAGCAGATCTTCGCCGCGCCAGATCTCGCAGCGAATCATCATCCGCTGCTCGATCCAGTAGTCCCCGGCCAGCACCATCTCCAGGCTTTGCTCCCAGTCGTCCGGGCTGACTTCCGCCAGAAACCCCAGATGACCGGCGTTGATCCCCAACATCGGTACGTTCTCCGGCGCGCAGACCCGCGCCGCGCGCAGCATCGCGCCGTCGCCGCCGATGGCGATCACCAGGTCCGAACCGTGCACCAGCGGCTGCGCTCGGGTCGCGTCCCAGGCGGTGCGGACCCACGTCTCAATCCCCCTGGCCTGCAACCACTGCGTCACCGACTGCGCGATCGGCGCCGTGCCGGAGCGAAGCGGGTGCGCCAGGATGCCGATATGCCGGAAGGTCTCCACCGGGACAGGCCTTTCTGTGCTCGCCGTGTGAAGTGATTATAACCGCGCGAGAACCCGCGTCAAACCCTCTCACGCCGCACGGAGAGCCAATAGCGAACAAGGGTTCTGGCTGCGTTGGGCGAGACGCCGGCGGAAGAAAAGAAGAGACCAAACACCCGGTTCGCGCAGCGTGTTTGGTCTTCGGGGAGCAACCGGATAGCCGTGGGGGGCATCAGCTATCGGTGGTTGTCCTCATCATACGCAGCGCGCTCGGTCCCTTCTTGACGGGTGCCCAACGCGACGGATACGGCTCCCCGCCGATCCTGACGCCTGTTTGACGCCTGCCTCACTGCGGCGCTTCGGCCCGGCGCGGACCCGGCAGCGCGATCTCGAGCGCCGTCGCGATGTTCCGCACGCGGATGATCTCCACGTCGATCTTGCCCAGGTCGTCGCGGCGCGACGTCTTGGGAACCATCACGCGCTTGAAGCCGAGCTTGGCCGCCTCGCGCACGCGCATCGCCGTCTGGCTGACGGCGCGCAACTCGCCGCTCAGCCCCAGCTCCCCCACGAACGCCATGTCCGCCGGGACGGGTATCTCCCACAGGCTCGACGCGATGGCGACCGCCGTCGCCAGGTCCGAGGCCGGCTCGTCGATCTTCAGACCGCTGATCACGTTGACAAAGATATCCTTCTCGAACAAACGCAACCCCATGCGCTTGCTGAGCACCGCCGTGATCAGCAGCAGGCGGTTGAAATCGACGCCGTTCGCGGTGCGGCGCGGGTTCGGGTAAACCGTCTGGCTGGCCAGCGCCTGCACCTCGACCAGCAGCGGGCGCGTGCCTTCCAGCGTGACCGCGATCGCGCTGCCCGGCGCGTTGACCTCGCGCTCGGCGATAAACACCTCGGACGGGTTGGTGATCTCGACCAGCCCCCGATCCTGCATCTCGAAAACGCCCACTTCGCTCGTCGCGCCGAAGCGGTTCTTCACGCTGCGCAGCAGCCGGTACGCCTGGAAACGATCGCCTTCCAGGTACAGCACCGTATCGACGATGTGCTCCAGCACGCGCGGCCCGGCGATCACGCCCTCTTTAGTGACGTGCCCGACCAGGAAGACCGCGATCCCGGTGTTCTTCGCCAGCTCGCGCAGGGCGCTGGCGCACTCGCGCACCTGGCTGACGCTGCCCGCCGCCGATGCCTTACCCTCAACGTACGTCGTCTGGATCGAGTCGACGATCAGCAGGCGTGGGCGGATGGATTCCACATGCGCCAGGATCGCGCCCAGCTCTGTCTCGGTCACCAGATACAGATTGTGCGGCGACAGGCCCAGCCGCTCGGCGCGCATCTTGATCTGGCGCTCGCTTTCCTCGCCGCTGACATAGAGCACCGGCCCGGCGATCTCTTCCATCAGCGCGGCGGTCTGAAGCAGCAGCGTGCTCTTGCCGATGCCGGGATCGCCGCCCACCAGCACCACGCTGCCCGGCACCAGCCCGCCGCCCAACACGCGCGACAGTTCCTCGACCGGGACGGGATAGCGCTCGCCGGCGTCGGCAGCGACCTCGCTCAGACGCTGGGGGGTTGTGCGCGGCGCGGTGCTGGGGCGCGCGGCTGCCGCGGGCGCTTCCGGCTCCTCGACCACCTCGATCATGGTGTTGAACTCGCCGCAGCCGGGGCACTTGCCCATATAGCGCGGCGAGCGGCGCCCGCATTCCTGGCATTCGTAATAGACGCGCGTTTTCGCCATCGGCTCTGCCTTCTGCCAACCGGAACCATCTCGATTCTATCGCGAACATCTGTTCTATGCAAGCGACTGCCGGAATCACAGCGGGCGGAGCCACGCGCCCCGCCCGCCACCGATGGCCCGCCTATCAGGCTCAGCCGTTGATGCGCGGATCGCCCGGCGCGACCTCAAACTGGTTCGCCCAGGGCATGTAGTGGCTGCGGAATTCCTCGCGGTCGATGATGATGCGGTCGCCCTCGTACACGGTGCGGTACACGTAGACATCCGCGCCGCTCTGAGCGTAATCCACCTGGCGGATCTGGCCGGGCCTCAGCTCGCTGTTGGCGCGGTAGATGGGTGGCGGGGGTGGCGTCTGGTTGCGGATCACCGGCCCTTCCTTGACCACGCGCCGGCCCATGCTGGTGCTATAGAACTTCCAGGTCAGCGTGCTGCGCGCCGGGTTGACGTACGTCTCGATCAACAGATGGTAGGGGGTGTCGTTCTTGAAGCGGAAGTCCACGATCGGCGAATAGACCGTCGCGTCCATGCCGGGACCCTCGCCCGCCTCGTAATAGCTGACGCGATAGGCGTGCTCGGTGCGGGCCAGAATGGGATAGCCGCCGTAGAAGGCGGTCTGGAACGCGGTTGTGCTGACCTGGCACACCCCACCGCCCACGCCGGTGATCGTCTGGTTGCCGACGATGATCAGTCCTTGCTCGTAGCCGGTCTCGACGCTGACGT
>DYEN01000070.1 GCA_020725705.1 Anaerolinea sp. | reverse complement strand
CATGCTCTTCGACGAGCCGACCTCGGCGCTCGATCCGGAGATGATTAAAGAAGTGCTGGATGTGATGCTGGCGCTGGCGCGCGAGGGCATGACGATGGTGGTCGTCTCGCACGAGATGGGATTTGCTCGCGCCGCTGCCGACCGTGCGGTGTTCATGGACGAGGGACTGATCATCGAGGAAGGCGAGCCGGATACGCTCTTCTCCAACCCGTCTCACGAGCGCACCAAGCTGTTCTTGAGTAAGATACTGTAGCGGGCACTCGTCTGGCTGCTACGAGCAGCCATTCCGCGCCGGCGCGGAATCGCGACTCAAGGAACAACACGGTGACGCACGTCACGTCTGAAAACCGGAAATTTCCCCGGTGGCTCCAAGGACTTGCGCGGGTTGTCCTGGTCGCAGTCACAGCTTTGCTGGCGCTCGAAATCGGGCTTCGCCTTGGCCTGGGCGACGTCTTTCCCCCCCGCTTTTTTGAGCCGCACCCACAGTTCGGACACTTTCATGTACCGGGGCGCAACGGGTGGCAGCGCACTGCTGAATACCATTCATTCATCTCGATCAACTCAAAAGGACTGCGCGACGTTGAGCGACCCTATGCAAAGCCTGACGGCACGTTTCGCATCCTGATGCTCGGCGATTCGTTCGTGGAAGGGCTTCAGGTCGATCAGCATCAGACGCTCCCCGCGCAGCTGGAAGCCTTGCTCAATCGACACACTCGCACCCCGGTCGAAGTGATCAACGCAGGGGTTTCACGCTATGGGACTGACAATGCTGTCTTGTTCCTCGAACATGAGGGGATGCGCTACGAACCCGATCTTGTGATCTACGCATTCTATCCCAATGACGTAACGGACAATATCGACAACGACCTGTTCCGTCTGATCGACGGGGAATTGGCCCGCCAGCCCACAAGCATTACCCTGGCCGAGCGTATGCGCCTCATCCTCTACGACTATTCGTACTTCTACCGTTTCGTGCTTGGGCTAAGTGCCCGCTGGAATCGGGCTGTCGACCGCACGCTGATTGAAACGGAGTGGGGCAAAGTCTTACCGATCTACCGCGCCGCCTTGCAGCCTCGTGAGCAGCACGCCTGGAAGCTAACTGCCCGGTTACTGGAGCGAATGTCTGCCACCGCGAACAAGAATCGGGCGCGGCTGGTCATCGTCTCTCTGCCGGAAGACTTCCAGAGCGAAGACCGGTTGTGGGAGCAAGTCGAGCAGTCCGAAGAAGTCCTGCTCCGTGATGCTCCCAATCGCATGCTGGCCGAGAGTGTGCCCGAAGGCGTTCCGTACTTCGATCTTCTGCCCGGCTTTCGCGCCGCCGCCCAGCAGCAGGCGTTGTACTACCCGCTCGATCATCACTTCAACCCGACTGGGCAAGCGCTGGCGGCAGCTCTGATCGCGGAATTTCTCGTCAATGAAGGACTCGTGGCGACTGCAAGCGTGAGCGATGCGCCATGCTGCCGTGCGATCCTTATCCGATAGGCAGCAGCTCGCGTGGAGAAACGCGCTCCGAGAAATCGTAATACACCCGATAGGGGCCGATATCCCGAATCTGATAGCGCACTCCGGCTTCAGCCAGCGCCGTCTCGATCGCCCGATCGAGCGCGGGGAAATTCTGCGTAATCCACACCACCCGTCCGGCCTGAGCGACGGCCTCAACATAGGGCGGGTAGCGATTCGCGTCGACCCCGATTTGTGCCTCGGAATAAGGCAGAAAGCTGTCGAAGATCACGCGCTCGTGCGCGCGGAAGATCAGCCGGTAGGCCGTCCAGTAGCTGGCGTACCCGTGCGAGTACCCCTCTGCATCCAGAAACGCCAGCAGCTCGTCATCGTAGCGCGCCGGGATCCGGAGCTGCGCCTCAAGCTGGAACTGCAGCCCATCGTCTGACTGGGTTAAGCGCACCAGCGTCCCCGCCTGAAACGCCAGCAGCAGGCCGAGCGCAGCCGCGGCGACAAGCGGGCCGAAGCGGCGCAGGCGGTCAATGGCAAGCGTCACCCCAATCATGGCGGGAACCCACAGCGGCATCAGATAGCGGCCCGTCGTGTCGAAAAAGCTTGAGACCAGGAAAACTACGGTAAAGGCCACAAACACCAGCCAGACCCAGCCTTCGGCCCGCAGCCGCGCGTCCGGCCTGTGACGCAGCCGCCGCGGGAGCTGCAAGGCAAAGTCGAGCAGCAGAAACAGATACAGCGGCAGCGCGATCAGCGCCTGGACCGACAGCGGGAAACCGGGCGCAGTCGGTTCGCGCAGGCCGTACAGAGCCGGCAGGCCAAGCTCAACCAAGCCCAGCAACCGTTCCCACAGCGGAAAGGGTTCGTCATCCGGCCCGATATAACCATGAAACAGATAGGCCATCGCTTCCCAGTCGTGGCGCAGGTTGTACACCCACCAGGGCAGGCTGCCAAGCAAAAACGCCACCCCTGCAAGCGCATACCCGCGCCAGTGCCGGAAAGAGACGTAACGCAGCCCCAACAGCCCGGCGACCGCTAGCGACGTGACGACTGAGGGATTCGTCCACCAGCCTATCCCCGCAGCCAGACCTAACAATCCCCAGCGCCACAGGTCAGTCTTCTGTTGGACGGTGACTTGCCAGGCAAATAGCAGGATCAGTGTGCTGTAAAGCACGCCGTCCGGCCAGCTACCCAGGGGAATCAGCGTGTAGAGAGCATGGCGCTCGCCGTAGGAACGGCCATCAGCAGCAGCGCCATCGCTGCAACGCGCGAACTGCTGCTCACCGCGTGCGCCAGCCCATAGCCACTGAACAAGGTCAAGACGAAAATCGCCGCATAGACGATCCGCCCCGTCTCCACCGACTCGCCCAGCAGGCGGAATGCGCCTGCCACCGCAACGGCGTTGAGGCTGCCCATATAGGGTTGCCCATAGAAAAACGTTGGGATCGGCTTGCCCTGGTTGATGTGCCGGGCCATCAGGTCAACAATGGCTTCATCCGACTCGAATGCAATACCGTCCGTGGCGATGATCCAGGCGCGCAGCAACAGCGCCAGCCCTAGAATGAGGAACAGGGCGACTCCGTCGCGGCGGATGTGAAAGCGAAAAAACGGGTTCATAGGTGGTGACGGTGACGTGACCGGTAGCTCGTCAGCAGTATACTTGGCATAGTTCCGCGGCGCGAGCCGGGCATGCCAGAGAAAAAGCGGCGAAAATGCGCCGCGTTGGATTAGAATCGTATATACAGGCACGACCAGAGCGGCCATCGGCGCATCAAACAGAAGTGGGCTGCGCACATGGCAGCCTTTGCCGGGCCGATTGAGACGCCGGCGAACGCATCTAACCAGCAAGTGAGAGGCATCATGGCAGACGAGAAACTGTCGTTTACGCTAACCACCAGCACGCCGCAGACCGCCGGCCAGCCCAAACCGCAGGGCGTGCCGCAGCACGAGAAAGTGATCATCATTGGCTCCGGCCCGGCCGGGCTGACCGCCGCGCTGTATACCGCGCGCGCGCAACTCAACCCGTTGGTGATCGCCGGACACGAGCTGGGCGGTCAGGTGTCGCTGACCTATGAAATCGAGAACTATCCCGGCTTCCCCGAGCCGATGACCGGCCAGGAACTGGTCGAGCGCATGAAGGCCCAGGCCGAGCGCTTTGGGGCGCGCATCAAGATGTTCAGCGCCGTCAGCCAGGTCGATTTCAGCCGGCCGGGCGGCCCGTTCTATCTCAAGACGGACGACGGAGACGAATACGAAGCCGAAGCCGTGATCATCACTGCCGGCGCCACACACCGCCACCTGAACGTGCCGGGCGAGAAGGAATTCACCGGCAACGGCGTCAGCTACTGCGCGACCTGCGACGGGTTCTTCTTCCGCGACAAGAACGTGGTGGTCGTCGGCGGGGGCGACAGCGCGCTCGAAGAAGCCCTGTTCCTGACGCGCTTCGCCCGCCGGGTGGACATCATCCACCGCCGCGACGAGCTGCGCGCCGGCAAGACCCTGCAGCGCCGCGCTTTCGCCAACGACAAGATCCACTTCATCTGGAACACGGTGGTGGAGAGCATCAACGGCACGCAGCACGTGGAGTCGGTGACCCTGCGCGACGTGAAAACCGGCGAAGTGCGCGAGTACCCGACCGACGGTGTCTTCATCTTCATCGGTCACGACCCGAACAGCGACCTGTTCGCCGGGCAGCTTGAGCGCGATGCCTTCGGGTATATCATCACCGACCGCGAGATGCGCACCAGCGTCGAGGGAATCTTCGCCGCGGGCGAGATTCAGGACCGCCTCTTCCGTCAGGTGGCGACCTCTGTCGGGCAGGGGACAGCCGCGGCTATGAGCGCCGAGCGCTGGCTGGCCGAGCGCGAAGCCCTGGCTCAGACCGCCGATCAACAGGAGCCGGTCGCTTCCTGATTTTCCCCTTCACCTGTGCCTTTCCGAACGAGGCGTGTCGCCAGTGTGACACGCCTCGTTTTGCACAGGCCGGATGGGCAGCCGGCGCGACATTCGGTATGCTCTGTGGACGAAGCCCATCCCACCCCCGGAGATATCCATGACGAAGCGTGTGTGGCGGGCAAACCCGCTGATCTACGAAATCAACACCTGGACGTGGCTGCACACGCTCAGCGAGCGAGCCGGACGGCGCGTCACCCTCGGCAGTGTGCCCGATGCCGAGCTGGACGCGCTGGCTGCCTGGGGGCTGGACGCCATCTGGCTGATGGGCGTCTGGGAACGCAGCCCAGCCAGCCGCCAGATCGCGCGCGAGCACCCGGACCTGCAAGCCGAATACCGCCGCGCTCTGCCCGATTTCACGCCGGACGACGTCAGCGGATCGCCCTTCGCCATCCGCCGCTACGAGGTCGATCCGGCGCTGGGCGGGCGCGAGGAGCTGGCCGCAATCCGCGAGCGGCTGGCGGCGCGCGGCCTGCGCCTGATCCTCGACTTCGTGCCCAACCACACCAGCCACGACTGCCCCTGGCTGGAAACCAACCCGGAATATTACCTGCACGGCACCGAGCGCGAGCTGGCCGAGCACCCCGATTACTTCTTCCGCTATCCGACGGCGGCGGGCGACGTGATTTTCGCCAACGGGCGCGACCCGTACTTTCCCGCATGGACCGATACCGCGCAGCTCAATCCCTTCAGCCCGCAGCTTCGCCAGCAGGCGATCGCTACCCTGCGCGACATCGCCGCACAGTGCGACGGCGTGCGCTGTGACATGGCGATGCTGGTCCTGAGCGAGATCGTGGCGCAGACCTGGGGCGAGCGCGCCGGCGATCCCCCCGCCGAAGACTACTGGCGCGAGGTGATCCCGGCCATCAAGGCCGAGCGGCCCGATTTTCTGTTCATCGCCGAGGTGTACTGGGATCTGGAGTGGGAGCTTCAGCAGCAGGGCTTCGACTACACCTACGACAAAGAACTGTACAACCGGCTGCATCACGCGCCGGTGGCGGAGATTCGCGCCCATCTCCAGGCCGATCTGAGCTACCAGCAGCGCCTGGTGCGCATGATCGAGAACCACGACGAGGCGCGCGCAGCAACCTCGCTCGGCGGGCCGCGCTCGCTGGCCGCTGCCGCGCTGGTTGTCACGCTGCCCGGCGCGACCCTGCTGCACGAGGGGCAGTTCCAGGGCCACCGCGTCAAGCTGCCGGTGCAGCTTCGCCGCCGCCCGCACGAGCGCGATCACCCGGCGATTGAGGCGTTTTACCGCGCCCTGCTGGCCGAATCAACCCAACCGATCTACCACGAGGGTGAGTGGGTCTTGCGCCAGGTCGAACCGGGGGCCGACGGCGCTACCCAGCACAACCTGATCGCCTATACCTGGCGCCTGGGCGACGAGCGCCGCCTGGTCGCCATCAATTACTCCGGCGCGCCGGCACAGGGTGTCGTGCCCCTGCCCGATTTCGCGCTCGACGGGCACGGCTGGACCCTGCGCGACGTGCTGCAACGCGCCAGCACAGCCCGGCCCGGCGACGATCTGGCACGGACCGGCGTCTGGCTCGATCTGGCACCCTGGCAGGCGGCCATCATCGCATTCGTACCGCGTCCGGTCGTGGAACCTGCGCCGGATGCCGCTCAGCGCCCCACGTAGCGCGCAGCCAGCGAGTCCACACGCCCGCCGTAGCTCTCGCCGAACAGGTTGAGGTGTGCCAGGATGTAGTAAAGCTGGTAGAGCGCGCGGCGGTCCTCGTAGCCCGGATCGAGCGGGTAGGCGGCGTGATAGGCGTCGTAGAACCGGCGCGAGAAGCCGCCGAACAACTCGCTCATCGCCAGGTCCATCTCGCGGTGACCGTAATAAACCGCCGGGTCGATCAGCACGGCCTCGCCGCGCTCGTCGATCAGATAGTTCCCGCCCCACAGGTCGCCGTGCAGCAGCGCAGGCTGGACGGCGTCATCGTCGAGCAGGTCGGGCAGGCGGTCCATCACGCGCGTAAGCCGGTCCTCGCGCCGCCGGGGGAGCAGTCCACGCTCGCGCGCCAGTGCCATCTGCGGACGGATGCGCCGGTCGCGGTAGAAGGCGCTCCACGATGGCGCAGGCTGGTTAGGCTGGGGCAGGCGGCCAATGAAATTGTCGTGATCCAGCCCGTAATGGGGGCCAGTGTGCCGGTGAAGCGCCGCCAGCCGTGCGCCAAAGTCTTCCATCACCGCGTCGTGCGAGCGGCGCCCCTCGCCCGTCTCGATCCATTCCAGCACCAGATAGGCCGGGCAGGCACCCTCCGCCTCCCCCTGCGCGATCACCGTCGGGACACGCACCGCGCCCGCCTGGGCCAGCAGGCGCAGCCCTGCCGCCTCGGCGGAGAACATGGCGGGCGGCGCCTGATAGCTGTACTTGATAAAATAGCGCGTCCCGTTCACCGCAAAGGACGCCGCCCGGTTGATATCGCCGCCGTAGACGGGGTGCCCGCCCTCGACACGCCCGCCCAGGCGATCTTCAAGCACTTCACGCAGCGCAGCCGGGATCATCATCGCCTACAACCCATGCTCGCGGCGGATGTGTTCCAGCAACCCTGCCGCGCCCTGCTGGACCAGCTCATAAACCTCGTCGAAACGCCCGTCGTACCACGGATCGGGCACCTCGCGGACCGGCACGTGCGGCGCGAAGTCCAGAAACCGCGCCAGCTTCACCGTGCTGCCGGGGGGTATCATCCGCTCCAGGTCATGCAGATTGTCATCGTCCATCGCCAGAATGTAATCGAAGCGCCCGAAGTCGTCGCGCTGAACCTGGCGCGCGCGCCCTTCGTAGGGGATGCCGTGCCGCGCCAGGACGTCCCGCGTGCCGCGATGAGCGCGCTCGCCAACGTGCCAGCTTCCCGTGCCCGCCGAGTCCACCTCGATCGCGTGGCTCAGCCCGGCTTCGTCCACCATGTGCCGGAACACTGCCTCGGCCATCGGCGAACGGCAGATGTTGCCCAGGCAGACGAACAACACTCGAACCGTCATGCGTGTTTGCTCCTTACGATAGTGCCAGCTCCGATTTCCCTCACCGGTCCCCGACCTGGATCTCGCCGCGTTCGATCAACCAGGTCACCGCTTCCTGCACGGCTTGCAACGAGGTGTAGCGCGGCTGGTAGGCGATCAGGCGCTGCGCTTTGGCGATGCTACAGTTCGGGCTGTGCGCGATGTGATCCCACGTGGCGCGCGCTTCCTCGTCGGAGACGGTTTCGCGCCAGGCGTCCCAGGGCAGGAACTCCAGCCGGGCGGGCTGCCCGAACCAGGCCGCCATCTGCTCGGCATAGCCGCGCAGCGTCAGCGCCGCGGGCGAGACGACGTGAAAGCTCTCGCCCACCGCCGCGCTCCAATGCGCGATCGCCTGGACGAACGCCTGCGCCACATCGTCGGCGTGCACGTGGTGGACCGTCTCCAACCCCAGGTTGGGCAGGACCAGCGTCTCTCCGCGCGCCAGCCGCTCGAAGACGGCCGGGTTGAAGTGCCCCGCCGGGTTGAGCGGGACCCATCCCGGCCCGACGATGTGGCCCGGATGCAGCACGGTTGCCGGAAAGCCGTTCTGGCGTGCCTCGCGCAACAGGTACGCCTCGATGGCCGCCTTCTGGATGCCGTACTCGCCGAACGGGCGGCGCGGCTGGGTTTCGGTGGTGGGCACTTCGACGCTGGGGCCGTGCACCCAGATCGTGCCGCAGTGCAGGAAATGCTGCACCTGCCCACGCAGCGTCTCGACCAACTGCTGCGCGCTGGCGAGCGTAAAGCAGATCATATCAATCACCACGTCCGGCTCCAGTGCCCGGATCCGCACGCCGAACTCGCCCCGCGCTTCGGCGTCCTGCCGGTCCAGTGTCACCTGCTGGACGGCATCCCAGGCGCGGTGTGCCCGGTACGGGGCGCGCTGGCGCCGGCTGACCACAATGACCTCATGACCCCCTTCGACCAGCCGGGGAATCAGATAGGTTCCCACATGGCCGCTGCCGCCAATCACCACAATTCGCATGAGGTTGCTCCTCTCGCCAGGGTGGACCGAGCCGCTAGTACAGGTAGGGGATCAGCTTGCGCACCCGGCGCTGGTAAGCGCTATAGGCCGGAAAGGTCCGTGCCAGCCAGCGTTCCTCGCGCCGCGACTTGACATCAAAAAAGACCAACAGCAGCCCCGCGCCCAGCAGCGTGATCGGGCTGGCATGGAGCAGCGCCCAGCCCGCCGCGCCCAGGATCAGTCCGCTATAGATCGGGTGGCGCACCAGCCGGTACGGGCCGCGCTCGATGAATTCGGCACCCGGCTTGGGGTGCGGCAAGATCGACAGGTTGTCGCCGAGCGCCAGCACGCCGGCCAGCGCAAGCGCACCACCTGCCACGCCCAGCAGCACGCCCGCCGCCGCCAGGCCGATCCGCACGCCGCCCGGCAGGCCAAGCGCCAGGTCGGGCAGCAGCGGCCCGGCTGCGATCAGCACGAACAGCACGATCTGCACCGCGACATAGGCTTCGCCACGGGTGTTTTTCCACCACGGTGTCCGCCGCGCTGCGCCGGGCATACGAGCCAGACTCCTTCTTCCCGGTTGGGAACCGCCGTCTTTCCCAATTCTAGCAGCCCGGCGCAGCCTTCGGTAACGCCCGGATGCTTTTACCCTGAGGGTGGGTCTGCTATAGTTAGGATAGAAGGAGAACAGGAAAGCGCCCGGCGTTTTTCAGCCGCAGGCGACGCCCTGTGACACAGGCATGAACATGCAACCTGACTTTGCCGCGCTGCGCGAGCGCATGGTGCGCGAGCAGCTCATGGGCCGCGACATCACCGATCCGCGCGTGCTGGAAGCGATGCGCCGGGTGCCGCGTCACAAGTTTGTGCCGCCGGAGCTTCAGGCCGCCGCGTACCGCGACACCCCGCTGCCGATCGGCAGCAACCAGACGATTTCCCAGCCCTATATCGTGGCCTACATGACGCAGCTTCTCGAACTCAAACCGACGGATGTAGTGCTGGAAATCGGCACGGGCAGCGGCTACCAGACCGCCATCCTGTGCGAGCTGGCGCGCTTTGTCTACAGCCTGGAACGCTATCCTGCCCTGGCCGAGCGCGCCGCCGCGGTGCTGGATGAACTGGGGTACGAGAACGTGGAGCTACATATCGGCGACGGCAGCCAGGGCCTGCCCGATATGGCGCCCTTTGACGCGATCCTCGTCACCGCCGCCGCGCCCGTCATCCCCGGCCCGCTGCGCGCCCAGCTCGCCGACGGCGGGCGGATGGTCCTGCCTATCGGTGACGATCAGGGGCAGTCGCTGCAGCGCGTGCGCCGGGTCGGCGATCAGTGGAAGATCGAGGATCACATCCCGGTGATGTTTGTGCTGCTCTATGGCAAGCACGGCTTCACGCCCCCCGATGACCCTCAGCCGGAGCATGAAGAGGTGGAACCGCCCCAGGACGAGGACGACGAAGACGACGAGGATTAGAGCGTGTGGTGTGATTGCCAAGCAGGGCCGGTCTCAGGTCTTCTCGTAGGAGCAGTGCTCGCATCGCCCGCCCGCCGGCAAACCGTATCGTTCGCTACCACGCTAATTCGCGTTTGGCATGGATCGGGCAAGCTCACCCCCTACGTCTGACGCCCGACTTCCCGCGTGAGCCGGTCTGCAAGGCCCAAGACAGCTTCTAGTCTCCGGGTCCGCCGCGTGCCGCTAGCTGCGCCCATCCAGCCGGCTGAGGTACTCGCGCGCGAAGCCCCCGCCGTTGGTCGCCACGATCACCCCGACCAGCTTGTTGACCTTTAGCTCGCCAAAATGCCGGATCAGGCGGGTGATTTGTTTTTCCATCATGCTCATGAACTCTTCCCAGGCCACGTCATCGGGAAGCTGCTGTTCGCGCAAGGAGCGTGTGCTGTCGATGTAGTCGAGGACCGGATCGACTTCGGGGAAGTACAACGCGCCGGGCAGGTCGTAGCGTGCCACCGCGCGGAAGTACCTGCCCAGCAGCGACGGGCCGCGCTCCAACGAGAACGCCCCGTCGGTCTCAAACGTGTGCCGGGGATAGCCCAGCAGCGCACACGCCCGCCGGGTCAGGGTGTCCAGCTCCGGCAGCGTCCCTTCGCCGTTCGTCGCGGCGATCAGCAAGCCGTCCGGGCGCAGGACGCGGCGGATCTCGAGCAGGGTTTCGTGCAGCGCGGGAAGCTGGCCCAGCATGTGATTCGCCAGCACGACATCGAACGTCGCGCCGGCAAAGGGGAGATGCTGCATGTCCAGGTTGAGCACGGTGAAATCGGCGGCGGTGCTGCTGCGCGCCTGGCGTGCCAAGTCAAACGACAGATCGCCCGCCACATAGCGCCCGTGTGGGGCACGTGCCACGACGCCCTCAGAATATCTGCCCGGCCCTGTGCTGATATCCAGCACCCACTCGTCACCGGACCAGTCCACCACGTCGAGCACCCAGTCTTGGAAATGGATGGCCGGGCGGCTGTATTGCTCGTCCGTCCGGTAGCGCACGGCCAGGTGCTCGGCTGAAGCGTAGGCCTGTGCGATCAGAGTCTTCCGGTTTGCGTGCGGGTCACTGGTCATCGGATGTTCGGTTCTCAGCACACAAGGCCGCGGCTGTGCTGCCGCCAGCCTACCCCGGCTGGAAGTGCGCGGCGCTGTCTCAAGTTTAGCACGACAGCGGGGGCGGTCCAACGGCGCGGCGCGAGTTCTGCCATCCATTACGCATGCGGGCGGCTCGCGTTGCGCGCCCGGTTTGACAGCGCCCGGCCCGCGTAGCAGAATCAGCCTGTGCCACGCACCAGCGAGGAGACCCCCGTGATCGACCGAACCCCGGTGACGCCTGAGAACCTGCGCGCTGCCGCCCGCGTGCTGCACGCCAGCCGGTGCCCGGTCGTATTGACCGGCGCGGGCATCTCGAAAGAGAGCGGCATCCCGACCTTTCGCGATGCACTCGACGGGCTGTGGGCGCAGTACGATCCGCAGCAACTCGCCACGCCGGGCGCCTTCCGGCGCAACCCTAAGCTGGTCTGGGACTGGTACGAATACCGGCGCGAGCTGCTCGCCCAGGCGCAGCCTAACCCCGGTCACCGCGCACTGGTCGAGCTGGAGCGGCTGCTCGGCTGCCTGGTCGTGATCACGCAAAATGTCGACGGGCTGCACCAGGCCGCCGGGAGCAGCGACGTCATCACGCTGCACGGCGATATCCGGCGCAACAAGTGCTTCGCCAACTGCCAGGGCGACCCGACCCTGATCGACGTCAGCACGCTGGACTGGGATCGCGCCAGCGGGCCGCCGCGCTGCCCGCATTGCGGCGCATACGTCCGGCCAGACGTGGTGTGGTTCGAGGAAATACTGCCCGCCGCGGCGCTAGAGCGCGCCTTCCGCGTGTGCGAAGACGCAGATGTCGCCCTGGTGGTGGGCACATCGGGCATGGTGCAGCCGGCGGCCAGCCTGCCGTTTGTCGCCAAAGAACACGGGGCATTCGTGATCGAGGTTAACCCCTTGCCCAGCGCGATCACCGCAATCGCGGACTGGTCGTTCGCGGGTGCCGCGGGCGAGGTGCTGCCCCGGCTGGTGACCGCGCTCGCGGAGTGGGTGGCGCATGAGCCTTAGATCGCAAGCACGCGCCTGGATCTGCGTCGCGCTGGCGCTGGTCTTCATCTCCGGGGCCACCGGCGCGCAGGAACCGCTGCCGGGGCTGGCAGATGTTTTCCTGGCGCCGGACGATCCCCCTGGCGGCGCGACGATCTACTTCGTCGATGCGCTGACCGGCCTGAGCACGGTCGTCAGCGTTGCGGACGGCGCGGACTTCACCCTCTCCGGCGATGCGGTAATCTATCGCAAGACACTCAGCGGCGCGATTATGCGCGTGCGCGCATCCGGTGCGATCGAGCCGCACCCGTTCCTGCGCTGGTCGCCCGATCTGGCGTCGCTGGAGTGGGTCGTGTCTCCAGACGGGGACGCTATCGCCTGGGTCGAGCGCGGGATCGACGGCAGCACACATACCTACTTGGCGCTGGCCGACGGCAGTGACCGGCGCGAGCTACCCCTGCCCGCGCCCCCCGCAGGCGCCCGGCTGGTGCCCGCCGCGCTGGCGGACAAGCTAGCGCTGTTCGTCTACGACGCCGCCGCGCCGCCAGCACCCGCCGCCGGAACGCCCTATACCGTCGTGCACGAGCTGCGCGTGTACGATCCTCTAGGCGAGGTATTCATCCCGTTCGACGACGCATTACCCTGCCCGTGCGCCGCCGGCGTCAGCGCCAATGGCCGCTGGATCGCGCGGCTGCAAGCACCCGGCGGCAGCGGCCCCTTTGCGCTGAGCCTGAGCGATTCGAGCAGCGGCGCGGCGGTCCGCCTGCAACCGCCCGCGCTGGATTTCCGGCTGGCGGGCGATGTCGTCGTCAGCGCCACCGGCGCCCTGGCCGCCTACAGCGTCGCCAGCGGCACCGGGGAATCCGGGCCGGTGCAATATGGCGTGATCCTGGCCGACACGCGCGCCCGCCAGCAGTGGCTGGTGGTGTCGTCCGGCGCGGTTCGCATGCGGCCGATCCGCTTCACCGACCAGGACGCCGCGCTGCTGCTGGCCGATGCCGGTCAGGGCGGGACGCACAAGCTGGAACTCGCTACCGGGCAGCTTACGCGCGTCTCGCACCGGACCTATCTGGGGACGGTGACGCTCGACCGGTAACGTGCCGGTTTCTCACATCGCACGCCAAGCTGGTACAATTGGGCGCGGGGGTTGTGTGCCGGTTGCCTGTTCCGCGGCTGCCCGCACTATCCAGAAGGACTGCGGACATGCGCAAGCTCACCAAGCCACACACGCGCTGGCTGCTGGCCCTGGGCCTGCTGCTGACCCTGGGGCTGCTCGGCGCTGCCAGCCGGGTTGAGGCATCCGACGGGATGCGCGGCGATCGCTGCGTGGTAGCGGAAGACGACTACATCGTCGAAGATTTCTACTTCCTGTGCAGAATCCTGGAAGTCCGCGGCACCATTGACGGCGACCTGCTCGGCATCGGCTCCGAGGTGCAGATCTTCCCCACCGGCACCGTGACCGGCGATATCTGGTTCGCCGGGGGGCGGTTGCGCATCGAGGGCACGGTCGGCGACGACATCCACTTCGCCGGCGTCAGCGTGCTGATCAGCGACAAAGCGCACATCGTGGGCGAGCGCACGGACCTGGTTGCGCTGGCGCTCAACGTGGAGATCATGCCGGACGCCTACCTGCCCGGCGATCTGCTGGTCTACGGGTACCAGATCGAGGTTAACGGCGTGGTGGGCGGCGATATCGACTTTGGCGGTGAGTCGCTGACCATTCGCGGGCGGGTCGGCGGGCAAATCGACGCCTCGGTGGGCGATTGGCGGCGTGATGCCGATCTACCGGGGCTGCCGTTCTACAACGTCTCATTCAACGACCCCGGCCTGATCATCGCCGAGGGTGCGTTTGTCGGCGGTGACATCAACTATCAGGCTCCCTCGCGGCGCCCCATCCCGCCGGGGGTGGTTCAGGGGCGCATCCGCTACGAAGCGGTAATCTCCCAGCCGGACATCACCAACATCGGCGAGGCCGACGCCGCGGCGCGGGCGCGCCTGCTGCGCGACTACGCCAGCCGCGTGCTGCGCGACGCGATCACGCTGGCGCTGATCGGCGCGCCGGTGCTGCTGCTGTGGCCGGATTTCATCACCCAGCCGGCGCAGTACGTCCGGCGGCGGACGATCCCGGCGGTGGGCTGGGGGCTGGTGGCCTTTATGCTGGCGTTTCCGTTCAGCCTGATCCTGATCGTGCTGAGCCTGATCGTGCTGGCGCTGCTGCTGACGATTTCGCTGGAGCAACTGGCGATCTTCGCCGGGGCAGGGATGCTGATCGGCAACCTGGCATTCATCGCCGGGTTCGGCTTCCTGCTACTGTTCATGGGGCGCGTGGTCGTCAGCTTCGCCATCGGCTACCTGGTCTATCGCTTCGCCTTCCCCCGACCCGACAGAAGCGCCCTGCGCCGGGCGCTGTGGGCGCTGGCGGCAGGCGTGCTGGTATACGCCATGCTGACCAATGTGCCTCTGCCACCCCTGGGCCTGATTCTAGAACTGGTCACAGCTCTGGCAGGGGTGGGAGCGGTGGCGATGTTCCTGCGCGTGTGGTTCTACAACGTCCGCGCTGCCGAGGCCGCGCCCGCGACTGCCACGCCGCTCCCCAGCGAGCCGGCGCCGGTTCCGGGCTTCGTCGACGAGTACGCCGGCCTGCCCGGCATGGACAACCTGCCGGAAGGTTTCACCGGCTTCGACGACGACTGATCTGAGCGCCGAATCGCCCTGATTCTGACTGGACAGCCCTGAGGTTGCGTGGTATAACGGAAACCAACCTGCCGTGCGCGTGATCCGCACATGGTTTTGAGCCAACACCCACTCTATGGGCATCACGGTCCGAGCACGAACGCATTAGGACTTGTTCTAAAGCAGGAGTGTTCGGCAGATGACCCCCCTGCGAAAGCAGGTTCAAAACGTCGCGGTACACGGCATGGCGGGAGGCCTTATCCGGCGCCCCTGATCTTCACCGGCAGGGGCGTCTTTTTTTGTGTGTGGCGCAGGGCTGTGTTTTCGCCGCAAGGCTTGATTCGCCCCTGTGAAAACGTTATACTGAGTGCGCCCTGTACCCTGATCGAGACCTCATCCGCCCACCAGGATACGCATGTGCCATGCAGCGAGAACGCGTTGCAGATGACATTTATGTCTTTTCGAGCGAGCTGTATGCTCAAGTAACCGCGGGTGCGGTGATCACCTCTGAGGGCGCGATTTTGATCGACACCCTCATCTTTCCCGAAGAAACCCTGGCCATCAAACACTTTCTCGAAACACGGCTGGACTGCCCCGTCCGCTACGTCATCAACACCCACTATCACGCCGATCACACCTACGGCACGTGCTTCTTCGAAGGCGCCCAGGTTGTCGCGCATGCCCGCTGCTACGAGCTGCTCGACACCCGCGGGCGCGCCGGGCTGGAGCAGGCGCAGCAGAGCGCCCCGGAACTGCGCGACATCAAATTGGTGCTGCCGCATCTGGTGTTCGATTCCGGCGTGATGAGCATCCATCTGGGCAACAAAACCGTCGAGCTGTGGCATTCCCCCGGCCACAGCCCAGACTCAATCGTCGCGCTGGTGAAGGAAGATCGCGTGCTGTTCGCGGCAGACACCATGATGCCGATCCCCTACTTCGTCGACGGCAGCTATGACGACTTCATCGCCAGCCTGAACGCGCTGCGCAACGGCGGCTATGAAAACGTCGTGCAGGGGCACGGCGAGGTTGTGCTGCGCGGCGAGGTCGAATCCAAGATCGAGGAAGACCTGGCCTATCTGTCCCGCCTGCGGCAGCACGTCGAGCAGGCCATTCAGCAGCGGCTGCCGATCACGGCGCTGGACGAGATCAACATCGAGCGCTGCGGCAAGAGCCGGATTCCCCTCAACGGCCTGGTTCAAGAACTGCATCGCACCAATCTGCGCGCGCTGTACGAGGACCTCTTCGCCCGTCAGGGCGAGCACATCTGAGGCCGGCGCCGGCGGCGCCCCGCTATCCGCGCAGGGTCGCACCGGCCAGGCCGCGTCATACACGGAGAGAAAGTAACGGCACACAATCCACGCACACCAGGGAATAAGCCGCAGAAAGGCAATCCGGCGCTCGGCATGGCGGTCGGGATCGCGCTGGGCGTTGCCGTCGGCGTGGCGTTGGGTAACCTAGCGCTCGGGCTGGGGGTAGGTGTTGCCCTGGGCGCGGCGCTCTCGCTCGCCCAACGCCGCTAGAGCGTGTCGCGGCCCTGACGGGCAGTGCCCGCGCTTGGCTTTCTCGCAGGGGCGATGTTTGCACCGCCCGCCAGCAACTCATCCGTATGTAACCTCACACTGAGCACAGGCCGGGCAAGCCCAACCGCTGCGCGTGGCGCCGGCTTTCCCCCGCAACCCGGTCTGCCAGGCTCATAACAGCCGCCAGCACCCCACGCTCTACACACTTTTCACGGTTCACCGCCTCGCGCCCGCTGTTTAGATGGCTGCGGGCTTTTTTTGCTCGCGCTGTGGGCATTGCGCTCGCGTCTCCAGGTTGTGCGGTGCCGCATACACTTTTCACAAAAAATTCATGTATCTACGCGCAAGATTGAATTGTGCCTGGTCGCAATATCCATAAAATGTTAAGTAATGGCGCACCTTAACAGGCCCATCTCATCCCGGCAGCCGCTAGAGAAAGGGATGTGACCATTTGACTCACGTGTCTTTCAGCCAACATGCCGAAAAGCGCTGCGCCCAACGCAACATTTCACTGAACGATGTGCTCTACGTGCTGCAGCATGGCCGCCGTCACTGGAACGCCGGTACCCTGATGTACTTCCTGGGCCGGCGGGATATCCCGGCGCACGACCGCGCTGATCAGCGCGCACGGCAGCTCGTGGGCCTCTGCGTGCATACTCGCTTGGTTGAAACCGACACCCTGTTGGTCGTCACGCTGTATCACAACGAGAAGACCGGACTGAAAGATCACCGGCGTAAACAGAAGTTCGATCGTAGAAACTACGCGGCGTAAATCTCTGAGGAAGGTCTTTTAGGGGCGCGCTCGCCGCGCCCGCGCGCAGACTCGTTGGACATCAGCCGGCTGCCGGGGCGAGATGGCCCTGTTACGCCCGCCGCCTGTTTCCGCTGCAACCCTACCCCCCGGATGGCGTATAACAGGTTAACCCGCTCTCTCGCACACCGGTTTGTGCGGGCATCTACCATCATTGTGACTGAGGACCAGCAACCGTGGCAGATCACCCGCAGAAGCATAAAGAACCGCGCAGGCGTTGGACCTGGGACGATATCGCGACGGGCATGGGGATCGGCCTGATCTTCGGGCTGGCGACCGGCAACATCGGCTTTGGGCTGGCAATCGGCGCGGCTATCGGCCTGGCGCTGAGCGATGGCAAGCGGGGCTGAGCGCCACCCGCGACGCCAAAGCAAAAACCCCGATCGGTGATCGGGGTTTTTGTTCAGGTAGCGGGGGCAGGATTCGAACCTGCGACCTCCGGGTTATGAGCCCGACGAGCTACCAGCTGCTCTACCCCGCGATGTTTTCAAAATTTCTATGCAAAATTAAAAAAATTAAAGCACCTCTCAAAATGCACTTGAAATTAATTTATCTTTGTTTCTTTAT
>DYEN01000069.1 GCA_020725705.1 Anaerolinea sp. | reverse complement strand
TAAAGCCAGAAGCATCTGCCCCGGTCAAGAAGACATGGCGGGCGGTGGTGTAATTGGTGTAATCGAGCACGTCTGCGCCCGCACCGCCACTGATTGAACCGCCAAGAACTGCGCCATCGGCAAAGCGGAACAGGTCTGCGCCGCCCTCGCCGATGAGCGAGTCAATCGTCTCGAAAGCCAGAGTGCGGCCCTGAGTCTCGTAGCGGCTGGCGTTGCCGTCCACGATCCAGGTGGGGTCGCTGTCGAGGCCCTGGAGCGAGTCGCCGTTGAGGAGCGAGCCGGCCACAATCTCAATGTTGCGGAAGGCGCCGGTGAGGGTTCCCGCCTCGGGGCGGCCGGCGATGGGCGCGGTCTCAAGGCCGTCGAAGCCATCCGTGCTGCCCAGGCCGGTCAGGTCAATGGCGCGCGGCGAGTTGTAGGGGGTGTAATCCAGGCGGTCGGTGCCGATCTCGCCATCTACCGAGCCGGTCAGGCGGACACTGCCGAAGAAGTAGAAAGCATCATCGCCTGCGCCGCCGAAGAGATTGCCATAAAAGTCGCGCTTGATGAGGAAGGTATCGCGCCCGCTGCCGCCGTGCAGGTCTTCGATGAGGACGTAGTGCAGGGTCACGCCGGTGCTGTCATCGCGGTAACTATCCATCGGTGTTTCGAGCGTCCAGGTGGCGTCGCGGTCGAGGCCCCACAGTTCGTCTTCCAGAGACTGACCACCGAGGAGGATGTAGAAGTTCGACAGGCCGCCGGTCACAAGGGTTGTGAAGGGGGCGTAACGCAGGGTGAGATTGCCGTCGAAGCCATCACCGGAGACGCCGGTCAGACGCATGGTGAGGGCGGCGGTGTAGGCGCGCAGGTCGAGGGTGTCGCGGCCGCCCTGGCCGTCGAAGGAGCCGATCAGACGTCCGCCATCGGGGAGGATGAGGGTGTCGTTGCCGCCGCCGGCGCGAATGACGGCTGTCTGATCGCCGGCAGCCAGGCTGAAGACGTCCACATCTGCGCCGCCGACCAGGGTCTCGAAAGCGGTGAAGGTCAGGTCACGCCCGCTGCCGTCCAGGCTGTAGATGCGGGTCGGGGCAACCGTCCAGTGGCTGGGCAGGCTGAGGCCGGTGAGGGTATCGTTTCCGGAACCGCGGAT
>DYEN01000068.1 GCA_020725705.1 Anaerolinea sp. | reverse complement strand
GAGATCAGCGGCACGCTCAGAAAGGCCAGCTCGAAGTCGTCCGGCAGCGTGACCGGCGGGAGCGTGGTAGCCAGCGGGATGCGGCGGATCTGCTCGACAATGTCGTCCGGCAGGCCGGCTGCCGCTTGGAGTACCAGATCGCCGCAGTCCGCGTCGCGCTGTTGGATCGTGCCCGCCTTGACGTTGAGCGCTTCCAGCACGCGGGTAAGCAGCACGGCCATCAGGTTTTGTTGGGTAAGCGCCTCGTTGCTGGCCGAGAGGATGGTGTTCAGCGCTTGCATGGCGCGGTTCTGGCGGCTGGCGGCTTCGATCAGGCGGAAGATCTCGATCGCCGCCGCGATCTGGTTGGCGAAGACCTGCGCGATCTGGAACTGCTCTTCTGAAAAGTGATTCGGCTCGTAGCTGTCCACGTTTAGCAGGCCGATGACGCGATCGCGCACGATCAGCGGGATGCCGATCCAGCTTCGGATTTCGCGCGGGCTGTAGCGCCCCGGCCGCCAGAGGTCATGCTGGCGCGTGTCGGCGATCAGCAGCGGGCGCTTGGTTTTCACCAGCTCGGCGATCAGCGGAAAATCGGCCACCAGCAGCGATTTGTTTTCGGGCAGTCTGGGGGGCGTGGGCAGGCTGGCGCGGGGGGTCCAGACGCGCCCGCCATTTTCCAACAGCGCGATATGCGCGCGGTCGAACTGGAGCACGGCCGCCAGATGGTTGAGCGCGGCGGACATCGCCCGGTCCAGGTTGGGACTGGTGACCAGGTCGTGCGAGGTCTGCTGCAGAGTCTCGGCCTGGACGCGGCGGCGGTGCTCGCTGGCGATGAGCCGGTGATTCTCGACCGCCACCGCGGCCTGGTCGGCGAAAGCGGCGGCGATCTGCAGGTCGCGTTCGGTGAAGTAGCCCGGCTGCGAGTGCGAAATGCTGAAGCAGCCGAAAACCTGATCGTGCATGAGCAGCGGAATACCCAGCCACGAGCCGCGCGGGTGGTCGCGCTCGACCCAGACGGGATCGTGCGTGGTGTCGGCCACCAGCAGGGGTTTGCGCTCGGCGAACAGCCGCTGCAAGTAGGGCAGCCGCGCGATCTCCACCCGGATCTGGAGCAGCGCTGCGCGGTCGGGCGGGTTGTCGAAACCGGTGTAGGCGCTCAGGCGAAGCTGGCCCGGCTCGGCGTTGAGCAGCACGCTGGCCGTCTCGAACTCCAGCACGCGGCGCAGCAATTCAAGCATCTGCTGCAGGGCCTGATCAAGCTCGACCGAGTTGAGAATCCCCGCGACCTCGGCCAGCGTTTCGGCCAGCAGCCGTTGGGCGCGTTCCTCGGCGTGCAGCCGCGCGTTTTCGACGGCCACCGCCATCTGGCGCCCCACGCTTTCGATCAGCGCAACCGTGACCGGCTCGTAGGTATACGGTGTCTCTCTGCCAACCAGTAGCGCGCCGATCACCTGATCGCGCGCAATGAGAGGCACGGTGACGAGCGACAGGATACCGGTCTGAACCAGGTGCGGCCCGTGGTCAGGGTCTTGCGTTGCATCCGGGATGATG
>DYEN01000067.1 GCA_020725705.1 Anaerolinea sp. | reverse complement strand
TCTCCCCGCGCAGCGCGAAGTAGAAGCTGGTCAGGGCCTGGTTGGCAAAATACTCGGCGCTTTCGCCCGTCTCCGCAAAGCGATGATGCTGGTATACCCAGCGCAGCACCTGCGGCTGGTAGATCTGATAGACGCGGGCGAAGGCCTCGTGATCACCATCGACCAGAGCGCGACGCAGCAGCTCGAGGCAGTAAACGGTGTCGTGGAGTTGGTGGCGGTGGAAGCGTGCAGTATCTTCAGCGCACTGCCGAGCCAGGTCATCGTTCGAGAGACCGGAAAGCTTCATGCATGCACTCTATGGCGTTCCTATGCTCTCAGATTGATTTATGGTAGCAACTATCAGAAGAATTCACAATAGCACCATAGTTCGAGTGACCCGGCGCACAAAAGGACTGCGCCCGTTGCCGACGAGCGCAGTCCGACAAGACGAAAAGAAAGTTATGCCGGGAAGCGGCAGCGAGACGGTCAGCTCACCGTCACCATCACCTTGATCACGCCATCCTGATAGGCAGCGTTGAGCGCGTGCGCGGCGCCCGCCTGCTCGAGCGGAAAGTGGTGCGTTACAAGCCGGTCGAGGTCGAAGGCGCCGCTCGTTGCCAGCCGGGTCGCGCGTGGATACGTGTGCTTCATCCGGCGGCTCATAATCAGTGACAACCCCTTGCGCCGCGCCGTTGAGTGCTTGAAATAGGCCGAGTCGTCGCCCGGGATGCCTACCAGCACCACCCGCCCGCCGAGATCGGCCATCTCAACCGCCTGGCGGACTGCATCGCCGGCCCAAGCCGCTTCGATCACCGTGGGCACGCCGCGTCCGCCGGTGCGCTCGCGGAGCTGTTCGACCGGATCCCCGACGGTGATATCGATGGTCTCGTCGGCGCCCCAGCGCCGCGCCGCCTCAAGCCGCCAGCCGAACTGATCGAGGGCGTAGAGCGTTCCCGCGCCCGCCAGCTTCGCCAGCCGCATGATCAGCAGCCCGATCGGGCCGCAGCCGAGCACCGCAACCGGCTGCGCCAGCCGCACCTTCGCCAGGTCGATCGCGTGCAGCGCCACACCCAACGGCTCCAGCAGCGCGCCCGCGTCCATCGAGAGCGTATCCGGCAGCGGGAAGCAGTTGCGCGCCGGGACGACCAGCCGCTCTTGCAGCGCGCCGTCATCCGGCCACAGCCCCATAAACCCCAGGTGGCGGCACAGGTTTGGGTGCCCCTGCTCGCAGCGGTCACAGTGCCAGCACGGCAGCCCCGGCTCGACCGCGACCCGCTGGCCGGGCAAAAGCGGCTCGCCCAGGCCGTTCCGGGTACCCTCGGCTCCAACTGCGACCACCGTCCCCGCGAACTCGTGCCCCAACACCAATGGGTCGCGCACAACCGTATCGCCGATCCGGCCGTCTTCGTAGGTGTGCAGGTCCGACCCGCACACCCCCACTGCTCCGACCTGGATGAGCGCTTCCCCCACCCCCGGAGCGCGCGGCTCCGGCACGTCCACAATCCGCATATCGCGCGGCCCAAACAGTTTCGCAGCCTTCATCGTGTCCCTCGCTTGGTGCAGTTCCGATGGCCCGGCGCCGATTGTAAACCACCCGTTCCAAATCTAAAAGCGGGCTACAATAGGGGGTAACCGGATTCCTTTGCGTGCTAATAAGGAGTTTTGTGATGGGCAGTTACGATCCCAAACCCGAGCACCGCTTCACGTTCGGCCTGTGGACGGTTGGCAACGTCGGGCGCGACCCCTTCGGCGTCGAGGTGCGCGCCCCCCTGACGCCGGTCGAGATCGTGCACCTGCTGGCCGAAGTGGGCGCCTACGGCGTCAACCTGCACGACAACGATCTGATCCCCATCGACGCCACGCCTGCCGAGCGCGATCGCATCGTGGCGGACTTCAAGCGGGCGCTGGACGAGACCGGGCTGGTCGTGCCTATGGCGACGACCAACCTTTTCACCGATCCCGCCTTCAAGGACGGCGCTTTCACAGCCAACGATCCGAAGGTGCGCGCCTACGCCCTGCACAAGACCCTGCGCGCCATTGATCTGGGGGTCGAGCTAGGGGCGAAGGTCTACGTTTTCTGGGGTGGCCGCGAGGGCACCGAGACCGATTCCAGCAAGAACGCAGCCGACGCGCTCAAACGCTTTCGCGAGGCGATCAACTTCCTGTGCGAGTACGTGCGCGACCAGGGCTATGATCTGAAATTCGCGCTCGAGGCCAAGCCGAACGAACCGCGCAGCAACATCTATCTGCCCACCACCGGCGCCATGCTTGGCTTTATTGAGACGCTGGATCACCCCGAGATGGTCGGCGTCAACCCGGAAGTGGCCCACGAGCACATGGCCGGGCTGAACTTCATGCACGCCGTCGCGCAGGCATGGGACGCGGGTAAGCTGTTCCACATCGACCTCAACGACCAGCTTTTCGGTCGCTATGACCAGGATTTCCGCTTTGGTGCGGAGATGATCAAGCAGGCGTTCTATCTGGTCAAGTTCCTCGAAGATATCGGGTACGACGGCTCGCGGCACTTCGACGCGCACGCCTACCGCACAGAAGGACCCGAAGGGGTCAAAGACTTCGCCCGCGGCTGTATGCGTACCTACCTGATCCTCAAAGAGAAAGCGGCACGGTTCAATCAGGACGCGGAGATCCAGGCGCTATTGCAAGAGATCCACGCCGACGACGGGTCGTTTGCCTGGCTGGCCGGCGGCTACGACCGCGAGAAAGCGAACCGCCTGAAAGCCGAAACCTTCGACCGCGCCGCGCTCGGCGGGCGCGACCTGCGCTACGAACGGCTCGATCAGCTCACGATCGAGCTGCTGCTCGGCGCGCGCTAAACCGCCACACAGCACAGAAAACAACGGCCCGGCTCAGTGCAGCCGGGCCGTGTTGTCCTACGCCCGCTCACGCCAGCGGCAGCCGGACCGGCTCGCCGCAGGCGGCGGACTTG
>DYEN01000066.1 GCA_020725705.1 Anaerolinea sp. | reverse complement strand
CCCAGACGCAGCACGATGACCGAGATGTTATCTGCGCCGCCGCGCTCGTTGGCCGTTTCGATCAACAGGTCGACGGCGCGGTTGGGGGGCAGCGTGGCGACGGTCTGCTCGATCTCGCGCGGCGAGAGATAGCGCGTCAGGCCGTCGCTGCACAGCACAACATGATCGCCGGGGCGGACGCGCCCGGAGATGATATCGACCTTGACCGAGGGCAGGCTGCCCAGAGCGCGGGCGAGCTTGCGCGGGCCGGGTTCGCCCCCTCCGCCGGCGGCCCCGCTCTCACGCTCCAGGACTTCAACGGTGTGGTCGAGCGTCAACTGGCGCACATCGGCGTCGCGCATCAGGTAGGCCGGGCTGTCGCCCACGCTGCCGATGACCAGCTCGTCGCCGCGCAGCACCGCCGCCACGACGGTGGTCGCCATGATGGTGGGCTTGTCCTGGCTCTGCCCTTCGGAGAAGATCAGGCTGTTGGCTTCGGCGATGGCCCGCGCCAGGCGCTCGGGCGGCTCGCCCTCTTCCTGCTCGTAATAGCTGCTGATGATGGTGCTGACCGCGTACTGGCTGGCGAAGTCACCGCCCGACAGCCCGCCGACCCCATCGGCCAGCACGAAAAGCTGCCCCAGGCGGTCGGTCGTTTCCCGGTCAGGCGGGGTGGCGTGGCCGATGGCGTCCTGGTTCTGCTTGCGCTTGCGCCCGATGTCGGTTTTCATGGCGACCAGCGCGTGAAGCGGGGTTGACGGCGCGTGACTCATGGCATCCTCAGTCTGTCAGCACTTTGAACACAAACAGAGTGTTGCCGAGCTGGATCTCATCATTTTCGCGTAGGGGGGTGGCACCGCGAATGGCCTGCCCGTTGATGAAGACCGGGTTGGTGGGGGCAAAGGGCCACAGGTAGAAGATGGGCGGCGCGCCGGGCGCATCTACGGGCGGTTCCAGCGTGAAGCGGGCATGCACGCGCGAGAGGCGCGGGTCGTCCCAGCGCACATCCGCTTCGCGCCCAATCGTCTGATTGGGCGCGATCGCCAGCCACTCTCCCCGGCGCTCGCGCGGGGCGCGCACCACCAGCCAGGCCAGCGGCGGGGGCGGCTCGTCCGGCGCGTCTGCCACGGGCTGAGCGGCGGCATCCGGTGGAACGGCCTCGCGGGGCATCACTTCGGTGGGGTTCGGCGGCGGGGGCGGCTCCGGCAGTGCCTGAGCGGCGGTCTCCGGCGAGGTGGCGCGGCTGGGCACCGTCTTGCCGGGCGGGCCATAGGCACGGCGCTGCTCGGCTTCGAGGGCGCAGAACGGGCAGGACCGATGCGGCGCATCATAGGGGCCGTGCCGGTCGCAAAAGCCGCCACCTTGAGACATGATCGCGCGTGAAACCTCCGGTGTGGTCTTCGCCCCGAATTGTACCACGGTCCCACCAAAAGCAGGAATACCTTGCCTGCGGCGCCCCGGCCCGTTGCGAAAAGTTGATGTATAGTAAAGAGCGGTCCGGACGAATACGCCACAGGTGAAAAGACGATGAACACGCCGGACACATGTGTCAACGCACCGGCGCCCGCTGCGGCAGAACTGCGGCGAGTGTGATGATGCCCTCGACGCCTTCTGCGATTCTGGAACAGCCCATGACATCCGATTCACCGCCGCCCGATTGCTCGCTCGCCGCGTTGGGAGAGCTGGGCAGCCGCGCGCGCCCGCTGTCCGGCCCGCTGCGCGAAGCGGCGCTGGTTATCGGGCTGGGGCAGGTCGGGCTGCGGGCGGTGGGGCGCCTGCACGCGATGCTGAGCGCCACGCTTCCCCCGCCCGTGCTGCGCGACCAAGTGCGCCTGCTTGCTATTGCCCGCCGCCGGGCACAGCGCGACGATGTTCCCCTGCCGCGCGACGCTCGCCTGCTGCTGAGCATCGATCCGCTGCCCTGGAGCGAGGTCCCCGGGCGTTATGCCGGGCTGGGCCTGGCACGCTGGTGGCCGCGCTCGCCGCGCAGCCGCGAACTGCTGGATGATCCCACGCGCGCGCGGGCCTTCAGCCGCCTGCTGTTGTTCGAGAACGCGGCATTGGTGAACGAGACGCTGTGGCGGCTGGTCACCTGGCTGGACAACGCCGGGCCGCGTCAAGCGCGCGGGTTGGTGCGGCGCATCTACCTGATCGGCTCGCTGGCCGAGCCGGAAGGCAGTGGGATGCTGTTTGACATCGCGACGCGGCTGCGGATGCTTCCGGCGCGCAAAGCCTCGACCACGCTGGGCGTGTTCGCACTGCGCGATCCGGCCGGTGACAACGAAACGGCGCGCACACTGGCGATGGCGAACGCTTATGCTAGCCTGCGCGAGATCGACGCCTACACGCTGCAACCCGACGCCTACCCGTCCGATTTGCCGACCACCGGTCACACCCTGACCGAGCGGCGCGGGCGCCCGGCGCTGGACATGATCTTGCTGGCGGACGACGCGGCCAGCCCGTCTTCTGACCCACCCGACGCGGCGCTGGCCGAGTGCGTGCTGACCTGGATCGCGTCCGGTTTGGGATCGCCTGCCGCGAGCGCACGGCTGCCCCAACCGGTCACGCACGACGGGAGTGTCGATCGCTTCCACGGCTACAGCACGTTTGGCGTCAGCAAGCTCGCCGTGCCGTCCGGCACGGCCCAGACGGTCGCCGCAGCGCGTCTGGCTCAGGCGGCGCTGGACGCGCTCAAAGCCACCCACGCGGACACGCCGACCAGCGGCTGGGCGCTGCAAATGGCCGAAGCTGCCCGGCACACATTGTTGCGCCTGACGATCGAGTCGATCGCGGAGATTGCAGACCGGGTGCGCCAGTGGCAGTTTGACCTGAGCGCTGCCGGTCTGATCCGCGCGCTGGAAGGCCGCGCCAGCCGAGGCGAGCCGGCCCGGATGGCCGAGTTGGTCCAGGCGGAGTGGCGGCGTCTGGAGCGGGACAGCGGCGGCGACGGCGCGCCCGACCTGGCCGGGATGGGAGAAGGCGCGGATACGCTGCGTGACCGGGTCGGCGCGGCGCTGGCTGCCGGCCTGCGCGAGTTGTACGGCGTGTTGCAGGCCAGCCCGGCCGATCTGGCCTACGGGCGCGGGCTGGGGCTGATCTGGGTCCTGAGCGCCCTGGACGAGCTGGACGGGCTGCTGAGCGCGCTGCTGGACGATCTGCAGCGCCACCTGGCCGAGGCCGAGGCCGCCGTCCAACTGCGGCGCAGTGCCCTGATTGAAGCGGCGGGTATCTACGACGCCAAAACCGGGCGGTTGATCGGCGGGCGCAAGGACACGCTGGCCGACCTGGACGCGGCGGGACGGGGGGCCTGCAAGGCGGCCTTCGACCGCGCGCTGGCGCTGGCCCGGCTGGACGCCGCGCACGATCTGCGCGCCCGCGTCGGTTCCTTGCGCGAGCATGTCCGCCAGGCGCTGGCGCAGGTCGACGAGGTCCGCGCGCGCCTGGCAAGCGAAGCGGCAGCGTGCCGAGCGGCGCTGGACGCCGCCGCGGGCAAGGCGCCGCGGTTCCCCGCCGGGGCGGTAGTGACCCCGGCCTGGCTGGGCGCTGCCGAAGCCAGCGTGCGCGACCTGCTGGCGCAACCCGCGCGCGATCTGCTGGCGCTGGTTTATGGCGCGTGGGAGCGAGATGATGTGCCGCCGGAACGCCGCGTCACGCGCTTTCTGGAGACGATCGACACCGCGGCGCGGCGTGCGGTGGCGCCGCATCTGACCTTTCCCGATCTATCCGCCGTGCTGGATGGCGCCGTGGTGACCCGCGCTTTTGCTCCGGCGCTGCAAGGCCTGCTCACCGCGGCGACACCTGCGCTGGTCCCGGTGGCGGATGACCGACACCCCGCCCCCATGCCGTTTGAGATCGTGCGCGACGCGCCGCGCTCGCAGTCCCCGATGCGCCTGCCGCCGGCCGGTGTTGCGCGGGTAACCATTCCCTCGCCGGATCCGGACGGGGTGGTTGCCATCCGCATCCTGCATGGGTTGTCGGCCGAGAGCCTGCCGGCCCTGCGCGGCAGCTACCGCCGGGCCTATGAGCGCGCGACCGCGGAAGGCTTGCCGCTCCACATCGACCGGCGCTGGGACTCGATCATGGCCGATCTGGTACAGGTCCCGGCCCGGCGCGAGATCGGCGCGCTATGGGACCGGCTGCTGGCGGCGTTGGCACGGGGGCCGGACGCAGTCGCGCCCGCGCTGCAGGCACTGATCCGCCTGCTGGGCGGCGCGCTTGGCGTGCGGGATGCCGCCGTGGTGCCGCATCTGCCGGTGGATGTGCAGCTTGTGGTGTTCAAGCTGCCGCCGCTTCAGCTCAAGCTGCCGCCGCCCACCTGCCCGATGCTGTTTGTATCTGGCGACCGGCCGGCGGCGGCTCTCGGCGATGATCTGTACCGCGCCGTCGCGCCGCTGCCGCTGGAAGAGCAGTTCGTTTTCGTGGTTAATGTGGCGGGCCGCGCCGATCTCGATCAGGCGACCGAAGGCCTGCGCCGCGCGAACTTCACCGTCGTGATGCTGGACGAGGCGGACGTGCGGCACATCGTCACCGCGCGGATGCCGATCGTGGCCCTCAGCGACCGGGTGCTGGCGCAGGTTCGGCTGGCGACGCTCTCGCCATTCTATACGCGCGGGCCGGTGCCGGAGCATATGTTCTTTGGCCGCGAGCGCGAGATCAACGAGGTGCGCAGCAAGCTGCGCTCGCACAGCGTGGCGCTGATCGGCGGGCGGCGCATCGGCAAGACCTCGACGCTGCAATGCATCTACCGCCTGCTCAGACCGCGCGAATCGGACACGGTGCCGTATTACCTCGACTGTCACGGCGCGACCAGCTACCGCACGTTCTTCTGGCTGATCAACCGCCGCTGGCAGGTGCCGGTCGACCCCGAGGCGTTGCCGGTCCAGTTCGAGGACGTGGTCAGCACGCTGCGAGATCGGCACCCCGGCCAGCAGCTTGTCTTCCTGTTCGACGAGATCGACAGTCTGCTGGAGTTCGACCGCAAGCCGGACAACCACGAAACGCTGTTCCGCACCTTCCGCTCGCTGTCCAATGAAAAGCGCTGCCAGTTCGTCTTCAGCGGCGAGAAGTGGCTGATGCAGGCCACCGCCAACCCGTACTCGGCGCTGTTCAACTTCGCGCAGGCGATGCGGCTTCAGCCGCTGCCGCACCGCGTGGTCTATCACCTGGTGGCCGATCCGTTCGAGATGCTCAACATCTGGCTGGAGCAACCGGAGCACATCGTCGATCGCATCTACGAGATCTCGGCGGGGCACCCGAACATCGTGCAGATGATCTGCCAGGCGATGGTCGAGGAACTGGACGCGCACCCTGCCGGCGCCAACCTCTTGACGGTCGAGCATCTGGACCGCGCGACCTCACGCCGGTCGTTGCAAGAGGAGATCGTGCAGACGATCTGGGGCCAGATGAACGCGCTGGCGCGGCTGGTGACGATGGTCTGGCCGGAGGGGCGGCGCGAGCTGGCGCTGGCGGAGATCGAGGCGCTGCTGCGCGAAGTGGGCTTGCCATACGTGCCACCCGAACAGCTTGAGCGCACCGCCAAAGAGCTGGAGCTGTATTGCTTTGTCCGCCCGCTGGATGGCGACCGGCTCCAACTGGTTCCGGTGGCTTTCCCCGCGATCTTGGACTTCATGACCGACAAGCGTCGGCAGATCGAGATCGTGCTGCGGCGCTATCTGGCCGACCCGGAAGCGAGCGGCGCATAGCCGCCGCCATCCGGTTGTGACGCGGTGGTTTTTCGCAGTACAATGCGAGTATGGACGAAATGAGCCATCTCCGTTTTGACGGGTGTGTCGCGACCAATCTCGAAGAAGCGTACCGCCGCCTGGAACATGTCTACGAGCGCCTGATCGCGCCGATCGGGCTGAGCGTGCTGGAATGGTACGCGCTGCGGGCGCTGTACGCCGAGGACGGCGCGACGGCCTCGCATCTGGCGCAGGCAGTCTGCCGCCATCCGTCGTCGATGACGGCGCTGCTGGACCGGATGGAAGATAAAGGGCTGGTGACGCGGGCGGTCGATCCTCACGACCGGCGCAGCGTGCGCGTTTTCCTGACCGAGCTGGGCAGGGAGATGCGTCCTCGCGTCGAACGGGCCGCCGATCGCCTGCACGCGCTGATCGGCGAGCGCATCACCGAGGAACAGCTTGACACCTTCCTCTACGTGCTGAGCGTGTTGCAGTCCTTCGAGATGCCCGACGAGGCGTAAGCCCGCTTTTGCCCCGGCGGACGATCCCGAATCTCTGCCGTGCCCGTCCCGCTGCGCGCCTGATGCGGCGGGATGGTTCGACGCGGTGGCTGCCTGTAGGGAGAAACCCCAGGCTGCGACTGGCGGTTGTGCCTGCACTGGATGACTCCGGCGCCGCGTTGCTGCGCGATGTGCCGGGCGATCATCCCGATGCGGATGCCCGGCTGCGGCTGACCCGCTCGCCGGCGATTTGCCGCGAGCAGGGGGCGACGCAGTGCCGCCTGGCGGTCGAGTGTGGCGCGAGCGCGATCTGGTGGCGCAACGGTCGCCAGCTTCCCTGGGCCGGCAGCCCGGCCTGAGGGCGCCTGTGGCGCGTTTGCGCCGGCACGCGAATCGTCCGAAACTAGAGCGCGTTATGGACTTGACGGGAAGCGCCGGTCCTGGTTCTCTCGTGGGGGCGATGCTTGACCTGGCATCGGCCTTCCCATGATCCGGTCTGCAAAGTTCATACCAGCTTTTAGGGCCGGAACCGTGTGCCGGGGCTGCGCGGAGGCGCTGCGACATCGTGACGACCACTGAAAACGACCCGCCGGATGCGCTGACGCTCTCCAGTCCGCGCCTGATCCTGATCGCCTGTTCGCTGTCTCTGGCGCGCAGCATCGTGCTGGATCGCGCTCGCGCCGAGGCTCAGCTTGGCGTGACGATCCCCGAAGACTGGCCCCTGCCGGGGTTGCGCGGTTTTGTGCCGTTTTACATCCAGATGCTGGCCGGCGATCCCTCGATGCTAGGCTGGGGGATGTGGCTGGTGGTGCACGCTGCCGACCGCGTGGTGATCGGCGATGTGGGCTTCAAAGGGCGCACAGAAGGCAGCGATACCGTCGATATTGGGTACAGCATCATCCCGGCGTATCGCAATCAAGGCTACGCCAGCGAAGCGGCGCGTACGCTGATCGACTGGGTGTTCGCGCAGCCGGGGATTGAGCGCGTGATCGCGACCTGCCTGCCATCCAACACGCCCTCCATCCGCGTGCTGGAGAAGCTCGGCATGCGGCGCGCGGGCACCACCGAAAGCGGGATGCTCGCCTGGTCACTGAGTCGTTCCGAGCGGCGGCGCTGACGGCGACGCTCAGTCCGGGCTGCCCGGTTCACAACACTCTCTTTCTGCTTTGCAATGGGACCGCCACCCTCGGCGCTTTCTCGGCGTTTGGCGGGTATCCTGGGCCATATCACGACAGCTCAGGAAAAACGTCATGGCCGATCTCACTCTCTTTCCCCTTCGCATCCGGCGCGCCGAGATGGATGACGTTCCTGCGATCGCGCATCTGATCGAGCGGTCCATCCGGATATTATGCGCGGGGGTGTACACGCCGGAACAGGTCGAGAGCCTTGTCCATAACGCAATCAACGTAGACCGCCAGATCATCGCCGACGGAACGTACTTCGTGGCCGAGATCAATGACCGAATTATCGGCTTCGGCGGGTGGAGCGTGCGCCCGGCGATGCATGGCACCGGGCACAAGGGCGAGCAGTCCCGGCTGGACCCGGTGCGCGACGCAGCCAGGTTGCGGCCGGTGTAGGTGGCGCCCGAATGGGCGCGGCGGGGGATCGCCAGCAAGCTGGTCGAGACCGCTGAGGTTGGCGCGCGGCTGGTGCAGTTCCGCCGGCTGGAACTGCTGGCGACCCTCAACGGGGTGCCGCTGTATCGCAAGAACGGCTGCCAGCAGCTCGAACAGATTGACGTGCCGATGTCCGACGGAATGTTGGTTCCAGGCGTGCACATGGAGAAGCAAATCGCCTGAGCGCGCGACGCCAGAGTGTGTGAGGCACTTGGTGGCGAGCGGCGATGGTGGATGTTCTCGTCGGGGTGCTGCAAGCAGCGCCCGCTGCCCAACCACCGCGCAGTTGGCGCCGTATCTCGCACGGGCCGAGCAAGCCCGGCCCCTACGCGTGGCGCCGGCTTTCCCCTCACGCTCGGTCGGCAAAGGGCATAACAGTCTCTAGGTGTGAGGCTGCTCGACCCAGTAGCACTGGCGGCGGGCGGCCTCATCCAGCGTGCTGAGAGCGTCGAAATAGGCCCGGCGCAGCTCATCGGCCGTCTGGAAGCGCGCTTCGGGCCGTTTTTCCAGGCAGCGCAGCAGCAGGGTTTCGAGGCTGCGCGGGAAATCCGGCCGCAGCAGGCGCGGGCGCGGCACGGGGTCGTCGACGTGCGCCAGCGCGATCATCTGCGCGCTCTGCCCCTGGAACGGCAGCCGCCCCAGCAGCATCTCGTAGATCATCACGCCCATCGAATAGAGGTCGGCGCGTGGGTCGGCCTGACCGCCCATCGCGACCTCTGGTGCCATATACTCCGGCGTGCCGACCGAGATCCCGTCTGCGGTCAGGGTCCGGTCGAAGCCGGGGCGCTTGCCCAACCCGAAGTCGGTCAGGTAAACGTGCGGCGGGCGCCCCTGCTCCGCATCCAGCAGGATATTGGCCGTCTTGAGGTCGCGGTGGAGCACTTGCTGCCGGTGTCCAAAGCCCAGCGCTTCGGTTACCGGGCGGATGATCGCCCACGCACTGAGCGGCGTGAAGGTGCGAAATTGCAGCACACGCTCCAGCGAGGGACCCCGCACCAGCTTCATGATGATGTACAGATAGCCGGACCACTCGCCGTAGTGGTAGACGGGGATGATGTGCGGGTGGCGGAGCGTGCTCATCAGCTCGGCTTCGCGCCAGAAGCGGATGCGGAAGCTCTCATCGAGCGCGTATTCCGGCGTCAGGACCTTGATCGCGGCAATCCGGCGGTCCCGCTCGTGGAGCGCCTGGTAGATGCGACCCATCCCCCCGGCGGCGATCAGCGGCCCAAGGATGTACCCGTCTATCACCTGCCCGATGAGTTGCTCATCCACGAGCTGCCTGCCTTTGATCTGCCGCGGCGCGGCAAGGGGCATCCTGACCTCAGCGCAGCAGCGCCAGCGACACGCCGAGCATGGCCGACAGGATGCCGACCAGCCAGAAACGCTGGACGACCTGCGTCTCGCTCCACCCGCCCAGTTCAAAGTGGTGGTGCAGGGGCGTCATGCGAAAGAGCCGCTGACCGTGGGTCAGGCGGAAGTACGACACCTGGAGCACGACCGTCACGATTTCCGCCACGGGGATGATCGCCACCAGCGGCAGCAGCAACCACTGCCCGGTCATCAGCGCGACGGTGCCCAGCGCCGCCCCCAGCGCCAGCGAGCCGACGTCACCCATGAACAACTGCGCCGGGTGGGCGTTGTACCACAAGAAGCCGAAGCACGCGCCCACCATGATGAAGCAGAACTGCACCAGATAGGTTTGCCCTTGCAGGTGAGCGATCACGCCGTAGGCGGCAAACGCGCTGGCGGTGATGATGCCGGACAACCCGTCCAGCCCATCGGTGAAATTGACCGCGTTGCTCATGCCGGTGATGATGATCACGGCGGCGGCGATCCACAACAGCGGCGGCAGCTCGATGAAGGTGGGGACGAGCGGGACAAACACACCGTTGGCGTTCTGAAATCCGCCACCGACAAACGCCATCACTCCAGCAGCGGCCAGCGACAGCAGAATTTGCCCGGCGAACTTGGTCCGCGCCCGGATGCCCTCGCCGCGCTCGCGGATGCTGCGAATGCCCTCGATGTCGTCGATGCCGCCCAGAATCCCAAAGCCGATCAGCACCGCCAGCGGCAGCAGGATGCTCGAACCGGTCACGCCCGACTGGATCACGCGGGCCAGGTTCAGCCCCAGCGTGATCAGCACGACCGGCACCAGGATCAGGATGCCGCCCATCGTCGGCGTACCGGTCTTGAGTTGGTGCGTGGCGGGGCCGGTTTCGCGGATCTGCTTGCCGGCCCGCAGGCGGCGCAGAACCTCGACGAACGGGCTGCCCCAGATGGCGGTCAGCAGAAACGTGATCGCGCCCAGCGTGAGCGCAAAAGGCAGTTCAGGGGTCATACTGCAGCTATCCTGTGCGAACGGACGAGCTTGCCGGCGGGGGGATTGTACGTCAGAACGCGCCGGCTGGCTACCGGACGTCGAAAAGCCGCGCCTAGTGCCACTCCCACACCGGCTCGCCTGCCAGCAAGCGCCGGATCTGATCGGGGAAGCGCTCCGGGTCGGGCGGCTGGCTCAGGAAGCCGCTGAAGCCCGCCTCGCGCGCGCGCCGCACCTCGTCCTCGCTGGCGTCGTCCGACAGGGCAACCACGCGCGTCTCGGCCAGCCGGGGATGGGCGCGGATCTTGCGCAGCGCCTGATAGCCGTCCTCGTAGGGCAGGCGGATGTCCAGCAGGATCAGATCGAGGGCCGGCAGCGTATCCGCAAACTGGACGACCTGCCAGCCGCTGGTCTTCCACTCGCAGTGGCTCACGCCGATCTGCGCCAGCAGGCGGGCGATCAAGACGAAGCTTGGGACGTTGTCGGCCACGACCAGGATGTACGCGTTGTGAAGATCAACCTGAGCGTTCGGAGTTGACGAGGTCGGTGTATCGTGAGCCGTCATAACAGGCATATCTCTCTTCCGGCTTGGCTGAGCAGCCGCGCTCAATATTCGCGGCTGAACGGATCGCCGCCCTGCGCGATGAGCTGGTAGCGTTCTTGGTCGCTTGGGATTTCCATCAGCACCACCAACCGCTCGACCAGTTCCTGGAAGACGGGCGCGGCGGCCTGGCTGCCCCAATAGTTGATCGGGCGATCGAGCTTGACCAGCACCGAGACGACCGGATCGTCTGCCGGCAGGAACCCGACAAACGATGCGATCGAGCCGGACGGATCGTAGCCGCCGGGGATCGGGATCTGAGCGGTGCCCGTCTTGCCCGCCACCTTGAAGCGCGTGAACTCGAACTTGTCCAGGCTGGCGGGGTCTTCGACGATGCGGACCATGATGTCGCGGGCGCGGTGGGCCACCTCGACGCTGATAGGACGGTGAGTGGCTGCCGGGCGCGTCTCGATCACCTCGTTGCCGTCGATGCGCTTCTTGACGATGTGAGGCTGCATGATCAGGCCGTCGTTGGCGATGGCGTTGGTGGCGGTCAACATCTGCAGCGGCGTCACCGCCACGCCTTGCCCGAAGCTGGTGGTAAAAAACTGCGCCTCGTTCCAATCCAGGTCGCCGGGTTCGGGCAGGATGCCCGCCGCTTCGCCTTCGAGATCAACCCCGGTCGGGCTGCCGATCCCGAACTCTTTGAGCATGTCGTAGACGGCGTAGGGTCCGCCCAATTGCTGCGCCATCTGCATGAAGATCGTGGATGTGCCGGTGTTCCACGAGTTGACGAAGACGTCGACAAAGGTCTGGTTGCCGTGCGCGGCGCCGTCCCAGTTGCAGATGCGCGTGCCGCCGGGGCTGAAGCAGCCGGGGTCGTTGTAGGACCACGTCTCGTCGTGCGTCCCGGCCTGCAGCGCCATCGCCATCGTCACGATCTTGAAGACCGACCCCGGCTCGTAGACGTCCGCAATGGCCGGGTTGCGCGCGCGCTGGATGTTTTCCGGCGTCAGGCTGTTGGGGTCGAACATCGGGTAGTTCGCGATCGCCAGAATCTCGCCGGTGCGCGGGTTCATGATCAGGATCGTGCCGCCCGTCGCCTGCTCGCGCTGAACGGCCCAGTTGAGGATCTCTTGCGCCAGGAACTGCAGGTCGCGGTCGATGGT
>DYEN01000065.1 GCA_020725705.1 Anaerolinea sp. | reverse complement strand
GTTTCCAGACCGGCCTGCTGGGCCAGTTCCAGGCGCGCCCGCGTCCCGATGGCCACGGCCAGCAAGTCGCAAGGGATGATTTCCCCCTTTTCGGTGCGAATCGCGGCCACCCGGCCACGCCTGCCAAGCACCTCCACCAATTCGGTGTTGTAGTGCAGGTGAACGCCATCTTCCACGAGGCGGTGCTCCACCAGCCGCGATTCGGTTTCGTCCAGCACGGCCGGCCAATAGCGGTCGCCGCGCAAGAGGTAGTGGACGCGCACTTTCCGGGCCGCCAGGCCCTCGGTCAATTCCAGGGACGTAATTCCCCCGCCGACGACCACAGCACTGCGGGCGCGGCGGGCAAGCGCCACCAGCCGACGGGCATCTTCAAAAGTATCCAGGTAGGCAACCCCATCCAAATCTGCGCCCGGCACGGGCAGCCGAACCGCCTTCGCCCCTACGGCCAGCAACAGACGGTCGTAGGTCAGGGCGCCGGCCGGGCCCAATTCCAGGCGATGTTCACCAGGCAGCAGACGGGTGGCGCGCCCAGCCACAAAACGGACGTTCAGCCGCTGCCAGTCTTCCTTTGCATAAAGCCACAATTGCTTATCGGGAATTTCTCCGCTCAGATAATAGGCCAGGCCAGGGCGCGAATAAAAGCCGTGCGGGTCTTCGCTCACCAGGGTAATCTCGGCGGCCGGGTCAGTGGCTCGAATCGCCTGGGCAGCGCTAACGCCAGCTACCCCCGTACCAACAATCACATAACGGTTCATTACGAACTTCCCCCAAAGATTTTCAGTTGCTCAAAGTGCAATACCCCGCGCGGACAGCGCCGCACACACTCGCCGCACGTCAGGCAATGCGCCTCCACCACAGGCTCGCCCAGCCAGGCGTGTCGGCGGACATCTATTCCAATCGGACAATTGAACGAACAAATGCCGCATTGAATACAGCGCCCCTCGGCAGGCACAATATGCCCGGCAGCGAGAACCTCCTGGCGAGATGCAACTTTCGGGAAAGAGTCCGATTTTCCCATACCGTGCCTTTGGTAAATTTTACTGCTTAAACTTGTGTACACACATAATCTTTACAAATTCTTCAAAAAAGAGAATCGCTTATCCGGACAGGCCAGCCTTTTCGGCCGTTTGAAGATTTCCTACCCTAAAACCGTATCGGCAAACTGGAGAACCGCCTGGCGCACTTCGGGAAAGGCGGGGGAATCGGCGAAGACCAGTTCGTGCGCGGCGCGGACCTCGAGCCTGCGCACCGCGCCCGCCAGCCGCTGCGCCAGCCGGCGCGTATCCTCCGGGTGGACGGTGACATCCTGGCTGCCCTGGATCACCAGGATCGGGCAGGTCACTTTGGGCGCGGCGCGATAGCCGGCCACCCCCGCCTTGCGCAGTTCGTTGAACATGCTCACCGGCACGACAAAGTCGCGGATGGCAGCAATCGTCTGCGGGTCGTTCAGGTCCACTTCGGGGAGGAAATCCTGGATCATGGCGCGCAGTTTAGGGTCGTCCATCTCGGTCTTCATCACCCGAAACGGCTGGACGCGCGGGAAGAGGTGTTTGAGCAGCGGCAGGGCCGCCCAGAGTGGGCCGCGGTTGCGCCAGAAGGGGGCGAGTAAAATCAGCCCGTCTGGGCGGAGGCGGGCGGCCGCCGAAAGCGCCAGCGCGCCGCCCATCGAGTGACCGATCAGGAGCAGGGGAGCATGATCGGCCCGGAGGGAGGCCAACGCGTCTATGACGGCCTCCAGCCATTCGGTCCAGCGCCGAGCCGGCAGGGTCTCGATCTGCGGCCCAAAGCCGGGGAGGAGAATCCCGCGGCAGGTCCAGCCGCGTTCGTTGAGGGCTTCCGCCAGCGGACGCATTTCGTAGGGCGTGCCGGGGTAGCCATGGACGAGCAGGGCGGCCGGCCGTTCGCCGGGGAGGGTGAAGTCCTGGTGTTCGGGGGCAGTGAAGGGGGTGAAGGGGAGCATGGGGTAAGGTGAGGGCGGGTCAGAGACCCGCCCTGCGGTGTAGGACAAGTCTTAAGACTTGTCCTACACAATAACAAGTCGAAGATTTGCCCTACTTGTCTTCGGCGATCTGCTTGCCGCTGTATTTGAGCGCCACGTGGGCCGCAGCCAGGCGGGCAATCGGGACGCGGAAGGGCGAGCAGGAGACGTAGTTGTTGCCGATGATGTGGCACCACTCGATGGACTCGGGGTCGCCGCCGTGTTCGCCGCAGATGCCCACTTCCAGGTCGGGGCGGGTCTTGCGGCCTTCGTTGATGGCCCACTGCATCAGGCGGCCAACGCCTTCGCGGTCGAGGGTCTGGAAGGGGTTCTTGGGCAGAATGCCCTCGGCCACATACTGGACGAGGAAGTTGCGCTCGGCGTCGTCGCGGCTGTAGCCAAAGGTCATCTGGGTCAGGTCGTTGGTGCCAAAGGAGAAGAACTGCGCCAGTTTGGCGATTTCGCCGGCGGTGACGGCGGCGCGCGGGATTTCGATCATCGTGCCGAACTTATAGTCGAACTTGACGCCTTTCTCTTCCATGACGGTGGCGGCGATGCGCTCGAGGCGCGGCTGAATCCATTCGAGTTCTTTGACCGTGCCGGTGAGCGGGATCATCACTTCGGGCTTGACGACGATGCCGCGCAGGGTGCAGTCGGCGGCGGCTTCGAAGATGGCGCGCACCTGCATTTCGACGATTTCGGGCATGTAGATGCTCAGGCGGACGCCGCGCAGGCCCATCATCGGGTTGGACTCGTGTAGGGCTTTGATGGAGGCGAGGAGTTTCTCTTTGGCCGCCAGTTCTTGCGGGTCGCCGCCCTTGATGCGCAGGGTGATGACCTCTTCGAGCAGTTTCTCTTCGTCGGGCATGAATTCGTGCAGCGGCGGGTCAATCAGGCGGATGATGACCGGGTAGCCGTTCATCGCCTCGAACAGGCCGTCGAAGTCGGAACGCTGGGAGGGGAGCAGTTCGTCGAGGGCCTTTTTGCGCTCTTCGGGGGTCTCGGCCAGGATCATGCGCTGGACGATGGGCAGGCGTTCCGGCTCGAAGAACATGTGCTCGGTGCGGCAGAGGC
>DYEN01000064.1 GCA_020725705.1 Anaerolinea sp. | reverse complement strand
GAAAATTGTGGGCAGGCGGGGCATATTCCGGTACCTTTGAGCGCAGACACACTGTCGTTTGGAGAAAGGAGCACCGATGGAGACCGGGGGAGTCCTTCTGCTCTTCCTGGACCTGGGGCTGATCATTGCCGCAGCACAGATCGCCGGTGCTGTGGCGCGTTCGCTGGGGCAGCCGCGCGTCTTCGGCGAGCTGTTGGCGGGCGTGGTCCTGGGTCCCACGGTGCTCGACATCCTGCACTGGGGTACGCTGAGCGATGCCGAGCATCTGTACCAGTCGATCCACGATCTGGCCGAGCTGGGTGTGTTGTTTCTGATGTTCAGCGTGGGCCTTGAAGTGCATTTGCAGGAGCTGTTCTCGGTTCGAAGGGTTGCGCTGTGGGGTGGAGCCATTGGCGCTCTACTGCCGGTGGCGATGGCGATCCCGGTTGTGCTGCCGTTCCACTATGGCTTGCAGCCGGCTCTGTTTGTGGGCGTGGTGCTGGCCGCGACCTCGGTCAGCATTTCGGCCCAAACTCTGCTTGAGCTGGGACTTCTGAACACGAAAGAGGGGATCGGGCTGTTGGCAACAGCCGTTGCCGACGATGTGCTGGCGATCTTGCTTCTGTCGATTGTGCTGGCCGTGCTGGGCACTTCGGGCGAGACTACCTCTGCCGCCGGCATCGGCTGGATTCTGGTGAAGATGATCCTCTACATGGGCGGTGCCATGCTGATTGCCTGGTTTGTGTTGCCGCCGCTGTTCAACTGGTTTGACCATCAGCCCGAGCTGACCCACAGCGTGGCGGCGTTCGCGCTGGTCATGGCGCTGCTCTTTGGCTGGTCCGCTGATGTGCTGGGCGGTGTGGCGACCATTACCGGCGCGTTCATCGCCGGGCTGGGCCTCAGCCGGATCACGGAACGAGTCAAAACAGAAATCCTCGAATCTGTGCGGCATGTCTGCTATACATTTCTGGTGCCCATTTTCTTCGTCAGCGTCGGGCTGAATGTCGATCTGAAGGCGATCGATCCGCGCCTGCTGCCGCTGGCCGGTCTGCTGTTGGTCTCCGCCGTTCTCTCGAAGGTGCTGGGAAGCGGCCTGGGCGCGTACATCGGCGGGTTCACCAAAGGCGAGGCGTTTCGCCTGGGTGTGTGCATGATCTCGCGCGGCGAAGTGGGGTTGATCATCGCAACGCTTGGCCTGTCCAACGGCCTGCTTACCAACGAGCTTTTCCAGCCTGTATTCCTGGTTATTCTGCTAACCACCGTCCTGACACCGCCACTGGTTCGCCTTGTTTTCCGGCAGCGGACCGGTGAGCCTGAGCCGCTTCGCTTTGGGGCTGGCGTATCGCAAGCGATCGCAAAGGAGCACGACGATGGCTAAGCTGGTCTTGTTGATTACATCCAAAATCGAAAAAGGGCTGGAAGTCGCCGAAGCTTGGGAAGCGGCGGGTGCACCGGGCGTGACCCTGATCGACACGCACGGGCTGCATCACCTGCGCCAGAAGGGAAAGACGCTCGAAATCCCGTTCTTCGTCTCCATGGCGAGCGTGATGCGCCAGCTTGAGGAGTCCAATCAGACGCTGCTATCCGTGGTCGACGACTCGCTGGTCGACGCGCTGCTTGAGGCGGCCCGCCGCGTTCTGGGCGATCTCAACAGCCCCAATGCCGGTATCGCGTTCGTGGTCCCGGTCGAGCGCGTGGAAGGGTTGGGGCCGTCCAGAGTGGCGCCATCGTAAGCTGGCGGGAGCCGGGAGAAACGCGCGATGGCACAGCCGTCTGAACCCATCCACCCCCGCGCCGTCGATCCCATCTCGGGCAAGGCGGTGTTGGCCCTTATCCCCGCCTACAACGAGGCGGCGCGCATCAGCGCGGTGATCGAGGCGACGCGGGCGCACCTGCCGGTGCTGGTTGTCGACGACGGCTCGACCGATGCTACCGCCCGGCTGGCCGAGGACGCCGGGGCGGTGGTACTGCGTCAGGTGCCCAACCAGGGCAAGGGCGCCGCGCTGCGGGCCGGGTTCCGCTGGGCGCTGGAGCGCGGATACGACGCCGTGATCATGCTCGACGCCGACGGCCAGCACGACCCTACCGAGATCCCGACGTTTCTCCACACCTACGCGGCGCACGAGTCCGACCTGGTGATCGGGCAGCGCGATTTCAGCCAAATGCCCTTCCCGCGCAACATCTCCAACCGACTGGGAACCTGGCTCTTTTCGTGGGCGCTGGGCCAGCACGCGCCGGATAACCAGTCGGGCTATCGCCTGCTCAGCCGGCGAATGCTGGAAGCGACGCTGGAAAGCCGCGAGCATGGTTTTGAGTTTGAAGTCGAGATGATCGTCACCTGCGTGCTGCTCGGGTACCGGCTGGACTGGGTGCCGATCCGCACGATCTACGCCGGCGAGGGGAGCCACATCCGCCCGCTGCCGCATCTGCGGCACTTCCTGCGCGTCACCGCAGCCACACGCCGCCGGGTGCAGGCTGCCCGTCGCGAGGGCGCGTCGGCTGCCCGTCGCTGGCCGCTGTGGGCCATTCCCGCGTTGCTGGTGCCGGTGGCGGCGCTGATCGCGGTCGCGGTGATCACCAACCGGCCGGACGACGATCTGCCCCCGCCCCTGCCGGAGATGCGCTTCCCTTCGCCACCGCCGGTGACGTTCGTCCCGCCGACCCCGCTGCCCACCGCCACCCCCCTGCCCAGCCTGGTCGGCCGGCCCGCTCCGGAGCATACCCTGACCCTGCTCGACGGAGGCACGCTGCGCATTGGGGCGGCGGACGGTGAGATCCTGCTGTTGAACTTCTGGGCGACGTGGTGCGTCCCCTGCGAAGCGGAAATGCCCTTGCTGCAACAGGTCTACGAGTCCTACCGTGACGAGGGGGTGCGCGTGGTCGCGGTGACCGATCCCAACGCGGGCCAGACGGAGCAGGACATCCGCGATTTTCTGGCACGGCTCGACCTGAGCCTGCCGGTCGCGCTGGAAACCGACACTGCCTTTTTTGCGCAGTGGAACGTCGCGCAGATCCCGATGACATACATCATCGACGGCGAGGGGATCATCCGCGTGCAGCACATCGGCGAGCTGCACGACGACGACGTCGAAGCGTACCTCGAACAGGTTCGCCCCTGATCTCTGCTTTCAAGTCGCGTGGTATCGAGCCTTGACAGGCCCGGCTCCGGTCTTTAGAATCCCTTATTGAAAAACCTTTTCAGTTATCCGTAGCCTGGAGCAGTGAGGCCGGACAGATGGCGGATCGATACGAAGCGATTGCGGAGCGGTTCCGCGCCCATGGGTACAAGCTGACACAGCCGCGCCGTGCCATCGTGCAGACTCTGCTGGGGGCGGCCAAACCCCTCTCGCCGGCGGAGATTCAGCAGCGCGGTCAGAAGCTGTATCACGATCTGG
>DYEN01000063.1 GCA_020725705.1 Anaerolinea sp. | reverse complement strand
TGGAGCGCGAGCGCCTGGAAAGCAAGAAGATCTCGAAGACCAACGCCGTCACCAGCCAGCTTCCCTACGAGCTTCCCGCCGACGACGTTTACATCGGCCCCAGCGACTATGTGCCGTGGCTGAAGGATCGCAAGTGGGCGCATATCCGGCTGGAAGGCGCGGCGTTCGGCAACGTGCCGCTGACTCTGGAATGCAAGCTGGAAGTCTGGGACAGCCCAAACAGCGCCGGCGTGATGATCGACGCGGTGCGCTGCGCCAAGCTGGGGCTGGATCGCGGGCTGTGCGGCACGCTGGAAGCACCCTCAGCCTACTTTATGAAGTCACCGCCGGTCCAGTATCCGGACGATGTGGCGCGCAACCGCGTTGAGGCGTTCATCCGGGGCGAAGACAACGCCGTTGTGCGCCCGCCCGACGGTCACCAGGGCGAAGATCGGCCTTCAGTGCCTGGGATGCCCGCCGACTAGTGCACGCTGCGCGTGGTCGAATCGCACGAGGGGGCGGCGCAGACGGTGTCGCCCCCTCGTATTTTTGCTGCCAGGGCGCTAGACACGCGCTTCCAGCGATTCGATCACGCGCCGGAACAGGTCCAGCCGCAGTGTTACGTCGGGCTGGGCGGTGAGGTTGGCCTGTTCAATCGAGACGATCTCCAGGCCGGGGAAGAACCGGGCGTGATCGATGTGCTGCAAGACGCCTGGCTCGTCGATGTGCACGATCAGCGGCGCAGCGCGGCCATTACCGGCATAGAGGCGAGCCACGCCTTCCAGGTCGCCCACCGATAGCACCATCAAAAAATCGTGGCGGCGGTGCAAATCAATCTCTTTGGGGTGCGCGTAATACGCCAGCTCCAGACGATCGCGCACGTAATGCGACAGCAACGCGACAATGGCCTGCGAATCCTGGCCGGGCGTTGCAACCACGCCCCCGAACAGCTTGCGTGAATGCGCCATAAAACTCCATTTTCCTCACCCGGCGAGCGGGTTCGATCGTGAGTGCAAATAATGCTCGCATCATTGTACCGGGAACCCGAAAAACGTAAAAGTCACCGCACCGCGCCAGCCGCATTGCCCCTCGCCGCGAGATTTTTAGCAGAATCTTTATAGGTCCTCAACGCGCAAGGCGTGTATACTGAGCATGAGATCGCAGCAAGCGCAGGAGGTGAGCCGACCCAAAACGAGGGGACACTAGCGCAAGGCCCTGCCTCTCCGGCAGGGAAACGAGGTGGCGGTTTCTCACCACGCGGTGAGACTAACCCCGGATGCTCCGGGGGAAAATCGAGACTTCTGCGGATGCCGCCAGGGCGCACACCACCGCCCTCGTGCGTTCCCCTCCCCAACGCAGCCGTGCCACAAAGACCACGGGTAACCGTGGCCCAGAACCGCCCGGCAGTGGTGTATCCCAATCCCGTATCCTGCTCATTTTGCAGCTTGGCCGCGCCGCGCGCGCAGGCGTTTTCGACTGTGCCGCGCCCGGCCGGGGAGGACTCTGATCATGTGTGGAATCGTGGGTTATATCGGCCCGCGCGACGCGACGCCGATCATCTTATCCGGCTTGCAGCGCCTGGAATATCGTGGTTACGACTCGGCAGGGATCGCCGTCTTGCAGGGCGGCGAGATCGCCATCCGGCGCGATGTCGGCAAGCTGAGCAACCTGATGCAGCTGGTCAGCACCGAGCCGCTCAATGGCCGCATCGGAATCGGGCATACCCGCTGGGCGACGCACGGCGTGCCCAGCCCGCACAACGCCCATCCCCACATCAGCCGCAACGGGCGCACGGTGGTGGTGCACAACGGCATCGTGGAGAACTTCCGCGAACTGCGCGCCGAACTGGAAGCCGCCGGGGTGCGGTTCGCGTCGGAGACCGACACCGAGGTGATCGTGCACCTGGTCCAGCGCGAGCGCGACGCCGGTCATGCACTGACCGAAGCGGTCCGCCGGGCGGTCCGGTACCTGCGCGGCGCTCATGCCATCGTCGTGCTTAGCGCGGACGATCCGGACCGGCTCGTCGCCGTGCGGATCGGCAACGCGGGCGGTGTGGCGCTCGGCCTGGGCGACGGTGAGATGTTCATCGCCTCAGACATCCCCGCGATCCTGGAGCACACGCGGCGTATGGTTTTTCTGGAGAGCCGCCAGATGGCGACCGTTACGCGCGACGCATACCACGTCCAAACGCTCGACGGCGAGCCGGTCGACGCCGAGGTGCACACCATCGCCTGGGATCCGGTCAGCGCGGCCCGGGGCGAGTTCAAGCACTTCATGCAAAAGGAAATCCACGAGCAGGCGCGCGCCCTGACCGACACGCTGCGCGGGCGCATCGACTTTCACGACGGGTGCGTCGTTCTGCCGGACCTGACGATCACGCCGGAGCACGCCCGGCGGCTGAAACGGATCGTGACCGTCGCCTGCGGCACGAGCGCCTACAGCGGGCTGGTGGGCAAGTTTATCCTCGAAGACCTGACGCGTATCCCGGTCGAGGTGGACTATGGCAGCGAGTATCGCTACCGCAACCCGATCCTCGATGAGGACTGCGCCGTGCTGGCGATCACGCAGTCCGGCGAGACGGTCGACACGCTGGCGGCGATGGAGGAAGCGCGCGAAAAAGGCGCGACGTTGTGGAGCATCGTCAACGTGCTCGGCAGTCAGGCGATGCGCGTGGCCGACGGCTACATCACCATGCAGGCCGGGCCGGAGATCGGTGTCGCCAGCACCAAAGCGTTTACCACCAGCATTGTTGACCAGTACCTGCTGGCACTCTATCTGGGCCAGCAGCGCGGCACGCTAAGCTGCGAGCAGTCGCAGGCTCACGCTGAGGACCTCGCTCGCTTGCCCGATCTGGTCGGGCAGGTGCTGGAGCGCGAGGCGGCGGTCGAGGCGCTGGCTGCCGAGACCTATCACTATACGAATTTCCTCTACCTGGGGCGCGGCATCAACTATCCGATCGCGCTTGAGGGCGCGCTCAAGCTGAAGGAAATCAGCTACATCCACGCCGAGGGCTATCCTGCCGGGGAGATGAAGCACGGCCCGATCGCGCTGATCGACGAGCACATGCCGGTCGTCGCGATCGCGCTGCAAGACGCGGTCTACGAGAAGATGCTCAGCCAGATCGAGCAGGCCAAGTCACGCGGGGGGCGCGTGATCGCGATCGCAACCGATGGCGACACACTGATCGCGGAGAAGGCCGACCACGTGCTCTATGTGCCGCCGGTCTCGCCGCTGCTCAGCCCGGTGGTCAGCGTGATCCCGCTGCAACTGCTGGCCTATCACATCGCGGTGTGGCGCGGGGCGGATGTGGACCAGCCGCGCAACCTCGCCAAGAGCGTCACGGTCGAGTAAGCGCGGGACGGGGCAACCAAATCGGGGCGAGGCGCGGAAGGATGCGCCTCGCCCTTTCTTGTCGTCCGGCGTATCTGTGCCATAATTCGCCGCGTATCACTTATATGTCCCCACCCGAAAGGCCCGCACCATGACCGACATGCTCGTTAAGCTCTACGACCTGCCGCCGTTGGAGCCGCACCTGGAGCGCGCCCGCGCCGCCGGGATCGACGTCCGGCGCGCGCTTCCGCCGGAGAAACACCACATTCTCGCGTGGGTTCGCGCGCATTTCCACGAGTATTGGGCCAGCGAGGCGGACGTCGCGTGCAGCGCCAAGCCGCCGACCTGCTTCATCGCCACGCGGGACGGCGCGCTCGCCGGCTTTGCCTGCTACGATGCAACCGGGCTGGGCCTGTTCGGCCCGATCGGAGTAGACGAGGCGCGGCGGGGCAGCGGGATCGGCGCCGCGCTGCTGCTTGCCTGCCTGCATGCGATGGCCGCGCGCGGCTATTTCTACGCGGTGATCGGCGGGGTGGGGCCGAAGGAGTTCTATGCCCGCACGGTCGGTGCAGTCGAGATCCCGGACTCCACGCCGGGACCCTATCGCGGGCTGCTACGCGACCCGCAGCCGTAGCACTCGGACCGCCGCGCTGCTAGAATCAGCCTGTAGAACGGCGACGCGCACAAAAGGAGCGCCATCGTGAGACGCTATGCCGGGCTGCTGGTCGCAGCGGGGATCCTGCTGTTCGCGGCAGTGTTCTTTGGCGTGCTGATCGTGATCGCGCTGGATCGCCTGGACGAACAGGCCGGCGCCGACAGCACGCCCGAAGCGGCGACCGGCTGCGAGTTCGTGCCGTCCGGCGGGCCGGTGCTGGTCTACGACCGCTACGACAGCGGCGCGCCCGACGCGGCCAACGCCCTTCCCGCGAACCAGACCTACCCCGCCACTCAGTTGAGCGCGCAGCGCGTCCGCATCGTGATCGGTGAGGGCAAAACCGGCTGGGTGGATCGCGCGGCGGGGGTGCTCGAGGGCACCTGTGACGGGCTGCCGGTTGTGGACGAAAGCTGAGCGCCTGCCGGCTGCCTCGCGCCACATGCGCCGCGCGCCCTAGAGCCAGCCCTTCTTGCGGAACTCGTCAAGCTGCCTGTCCGGCACGCTGGCGCTCAACGCTTCTTCCGGGCTGTCTTGCGCGTAATTTGCCGCGAACACGACAAAGTCCTTCGTCGTGCTAAGCACGCCCTTCCATTTGTGATCCATCAACGCCAGCGCCACGTCCGACAGTAGCTCGCGCACCGGACCGGTATCGCCGCTGAAGGCAAGCTGCTGCTCGAAGATGGCGCGGTCACCCGCCGTGACCGGATCGTCCAGCTCGTACACAGGGTCGGTGGGCTGCCACAGCGCGTATTTGAGTCCCGCGCCCGCCCGCTGCCGGGCGAGCGCGTCGCGCGTGCGCTCCAGCCCCAGCGCCAGGCGGGGCAACGTCTGCATTCCGTCGTGGATCAGAGCCAGACAGTAGACTTTATCGCGCACCCGCGCCTCGGCCAGCCGCCGTGGGATGATCTCCAGCAGGCGCTGGTAAATGCGCCCCGTCTGTGTGCCGACGCCGTACGAGCGTTGGGGCCGCTGGTAGATCGTCTGCGTCGAGCCGTCGGGGTAGTGCCCTTCGATGTAGGTCACGCGCCCGAGCTTGTCATAGCGCAGCACTTCCTCGTGCAGGAACGGCGCGCCCCCGCCCCACTCGTGCCGCACCTTGATCCGCTCAAGCCGCCCGTCGCGGTAGACGTAGCTCTCGTGATAGTGCGCGATGCCGTTTTGCGCCGCCGCCTGCGCCAGCGCCTGATCGGCAGTTAGTTCGCCCAGAACCGGGCCAAGCTCAATTGTGAAGGCGCTATAGGCTTCGGGTTGGCCGCGCTTGCGCATCTGGTGGGCGACGCGCACCGGGATCTTCGGCTGGTACTGCGCAAAGCGGATCCATTCGACCAGCGCGTCCGTGTACAGGGTGAATTCTTCCAGACACTGGTCCTCGTGCAGCGCCCGCGCCGGATAGCCGCGCGTGTAGATCAAGCGATCCGCGCCGTCGAAGCCGTATTGCCACAGGCCGCCGAGGTCGTCTTCCGGGCCGGGGATGACCTGCCCGCGGCGCAGCTTGCTGCGCTCAAAATAAAACGGGCGGGGGTCGTAGCGTTCGTCATCCGCCCATTCCCACCGCGCCACCTGGTTCTGCACGCGCGCCCGCAGCGTATCATACGCTCCGAAAGCTTGCCGCCAGCGCTCCTCCTGCTTGGTCATGCGGGTTCCTCCTCTGACCGCTCGATGTGCGCCCGGCTCCATTATACAATCGGCCCCGCGCAGACTGGCAACCGGGCGCCCCGTTGCCCGCGCACCGGATCGCGAGTATCCTGGTGCGCGCTGATTTTATGCATCCGACGACAAACGAGGACCTATGAGCCAGACGGTGCAGCAGGTGCTGCCGGTTGTTATTTCGATACTGGTGATTGTTGCGATCGCCCTGCTCCAGGCGCATTCGAAGACGGTGGCGGCAGTGACCGCGACGATGCCCCTGACGATCCCGCTGGCATTGTGGATCGTCTACGCCGCCAACCGGGCCGATCGCAGCGCCATCACCGGCTTCACCGAGTCGCTGCTGGTCGGCGTGATCGCGACGCTGGTTTTCACCGTCGCGCTGTGGCTGGCGGCGCGCGCCGGGCTGCGCCTGGGGCCGATGCTGCTGAGCGGCTATGTGGCGTGGGCGCTGACCCTGGGCCTGCACGCCGCACTGCGCGCCCTGCTCTAGCCCGGCGATCTGTATCAGCGGTGCGTCGGGCGCTCGAACCGACCCATCAATTCGGCTGTTGCCAGCACATGCCCGTCCATCGCCGCCAGCAGATCGGCGCGGGTGGCCCCAGGCGGCAGCGTGAGCAGCGTGTCCAGCGCATAGAGGCGAAAGTAGTAGCGGTGCGGGCCACGACCGGGCGGCGGACATGGCCCGCCATAGCCGAGCCGCCCAAAATCGTTGCGTCCCTGGCGGCTGCCGTCGGCCAGCTCCGGATCCGGTTCGACGCCCTGCGGCAGGCCTCGCACCTGGGCCGGCAGGTTATACAGCACCCAATGCACCCAGATGCCCCTCGGAGCATCCGGATCTTCGCACACAAGCGCGAAACTCTGCGTGCCCCCAGGCGGATCGCCCCAGGTGAGCGGGGGCGAAAGGTCACGTCCTTCGCACGTGTGCCGGATCGGGATCAGATCGCCGTTGAGAAACGCATCGCTGGACAGATAAAAGGTTGACATGCCTGGCCTCCTTCAGGTGCTTACCTTTATTGTAAGCGGATTTGGCAGGCCGCGGTCGCGGCGCGGGCGCAGGTCGGGCGCAGCGGGCGCGCCCGGCAACGGACAGGCAGCCGGGGCGAAACGGGGTACAATGGAGAGCATAACCGACAAAGGATTGAGCGAGTGCCCGAACTACGTGTTTGCCCAAGCTGCGGCGCGTATGTGATCACGGAGCGCAATAACTGCCCGCGCTGCGACGCGCCGCTGGACGAGCCTGACACCCCAGGCGACCCGGCGCAGCCTTCTGCCACCGAGACGGGCCGCCCCACCACCGACGTGCTGCCCGCGTTCGAGATGGCCCCGCCCGCAGACGACGAGCCGTCGGCCGGTTCGCCTCGCCCCTGGCTGCCGCAAGTCGACAGCGCGCCCGAAGCCGCCGGAGAGGGGGTTGAACCGGCGCCGGGCGAAGACGAGCCGCCGCCGGAGCGCCCTGCCGAGCGCCCGACCATGCCCGGCTGGCTGCCGGAAGATACGCTGCCCGCCGTCGACGCCGGGCGCGCGCCGGAAGTAGCCCATCCGGACCTCGAACCCCCGCCGGTCGAAGCCGAGGTAACCCTGGCGCGGCTGCCGGAAAACATCGAAGACGAGCTAGGTAGCAGCCCGAACGAAAGCCCAACGCTCCAGTTCGACCGCCGGCTGCACAGCGGGCCATCCGGCGAGGCCGACATCACCAGCCCGTCGTTGGGCCTACCCCCGGTGCCTGCCCCGCCCGCGTCCGCGCTGAGGCCGCCGCTTCAGGGCTGGATGCCGTACCCATATGGCGGGGCGCACAACTATTGGGACGCCGCCACCCGCTTCTACCAGCAGCGCGTGCAGGCCTATCTCGACGCGGGCTATCGGGCACATATCCACTCCGCCCACGAGGCGACGCTCTCGCTCGGCAAGCAGCTTGGCGCGCTCGGCTGGGTGCTGGCGCTCGTCACCGGCATCGGCGCGCTGTGGTATCTGCTGATCCTGACCCTCAGCGGCTTCCGGCCCGATATGGCGTATCTGACGCTGGAAGCGGACGGGCGTGTCTACGAAGACGGCCCCGGCGCGGCGCATGTCCGGCGCGAGCGCTCGCGCTCTGGCCGCCGCTGGAGCCTGATCGGGCTGACGATCCTGGTGCTGAGCCTGGTGCTGGCGTTGGTGTTGGGGACCATCGTCGGGCTGGCGTTGCGGGACGATCGGCGGCGCGCCGCGGTCAGCCAGATCGACTTGCTGGGGGTGCCGCTGGCCAACGTGTTCGAGGCATTCAACGCGACCCCGGCTGTCACAGCCAGCGAGGCGCAGGTCGCCCAGGCACAGGACGCCGCCATCGTGGTTTCGCTGCTGGGTGGGCTGGCGTTGATCGGCATCTGGGGCGGTGCAACCCTGTTGGTGATCGGAACGGTGCACGCCCTGGCCTATCGGACGCGCGTCCCGCCGCTGCCGGGCTACGCCTGATGCCTGGCAGCGCGGCCCATCAGTGGGCGGCGCCGGCCTGTCCGGCAGCCGGAAGCAGCATGTAGACGGTCGTCCCCCGGCCGGGCACGCTATCCAGCCAGATGCTTCCCCCGTGCAACTCGACGAGCTGCTTGGTGATCGCCATCCCCAGACCGGTCCCTTCTCCCCCGG